>JAISDV010000190.1 GCA_031264545.1 Oscillospiraceae bacterium
TTCTGATGACTTTTGATCATCTCGTTACCGTTACCGGAGGACAGTAAATCTTTTTTAATCTGTACGATTTCCACCAGCGCTTCGTCTTTTAATTTGACCGTTTCATCCGCATAATCGTAGCAACCGGCGGGAAGCTCGCGAAAAGTATAGGCCACGCGCATATGCGCCTGATACTTATAATAGTCGTTACAGAAGAAGGCTTGAAGCTCCTGCCCGAAGTCAGTTTTTTGATTCTCCGAGCCATCCATTTCAATAACAAACAGGGCCATACCGGAGCCGGAGGGTATCAATTGGGGAATAGATGTTGGATGCTCTACGCAGGGTGAAACCTTAAGCATCCTTTCGCCAAACTGACATAACACCTTCTTCCTGAACTTTTCGGAGACAGTCTGGGACGCATAAAATACTTTTTTGAGGGTATATTCGTCTTTCTGCTTTTCCTGCTCGTGTGACTGTAATGCATCAAATAAAAAAGACTGGATTTTTTGCACCGCAATCGCGCAAAGGTATTTTCTCAAAATAATAGCCTCCTTTTCAGCCTGACCCCGTCAGTGTGCAAGTCAACCCCAGCTTCGTCGCTTTGGAAGTGAATCATCGGTGTTCGCCACCCTTCCTGCTATTCCTCCGGGTTGGCGTAGAGCTTTCGGATGTCGTTGAGATCGCGTTTGCCGACGGCATTTTTGGGCACGCTCTCGACGAAGGTGACGTATTTGGGCACCTTGATGCTGGACAGCTCGTTCCTGACGGCCTCTACGACGTCCTCACGGCAGACCGCCGCGCCCGGCGAGGTGACGATCAGCACACGCCCGACCTCTCCCCATTTGGGGTCCGGGACGCCGATGACGCAGGCCTCGAGCACGCCGGGCACAAGCATGATGACATCCTCGATCTCCTGCGGGAAAATGTTCTCGCCGCCGGAAATGAACATATTTTTCTTTCTCCCGCTGATGTAGCAAAAGCCGTCTTTATCCAGATACCCCATGTCTCCCGTGTGTATCCAGCCGTCGCTCATGATGGCGGCGGTCGCTTCGGGATTGTTCCAATAGCCCGAAAACAGGAGCTTTCCGCCGAAAACCATTTCGCCCCGTTCGCCGACGGGAACGCTGTTGCCCTCGTCGTCCAGAAAGCGCACCTCATTGTAGGGCGCGGGGATGCCGCAGGAATTCCACTTTGCCCGGACATCTTCGATTTCGATCAGGCTGATGGGATGGCACATGTTATTCGGGCCGACCTCGGTCATGCCATAGGCGTTGACCATTTTAACGCCCTTGGCCCAATAGAGCTCCAGCAGCTCCCTGCCTGTCGGCGCGGCGCCCGTTACCAGCGTGCGGTAGCAGGAAAAGTCGGTCTGGTCAAAATCGGGGTGCATAGCCAGGGCCTTATACATCGTCTCGACGGAAATGCCGATCGTCGGCCTCTCCTCCCGGATCGCGCTGAGGACCTTCGCGGGGTTAAAGCCGCGCATAATGATGAGCCTGCCGCCGATCATCAGCAGGGGCAGCGTCAGCACGTTCCAGCCGGCCGTGTGGAACAGCGGCAGCGTCAGGATCGCCGTATCGTTCTCCGTCAGCTGGAAGCCCTGCTGATCGGCCAGCGCGTTATAGAAAAGCGAACGGAACGACATCATCGCCGCTTTCGGTGTGCCGGTCGTCCCGCCGGTGTGGATGAGCATCTGAATATCCTCGTAATCCAGCCCGGGATCCTCCGGCGGCGCATAGTCCGCCGCGTTCATAATATCGCAATAGCAATACCTGTCCTCCGGGCCGGGATCGTCCAGACAGATAAATTCCTGCGTAAAGCCTTTTTCACGCAGGCTCAGCATGGTAAACGCGAACTCTTCGGAATAGAAAATCACCCTCGGCGACTCGTTTTCGATCAGCGCAAAGAGCTCCTTTTCACGCAGAAGGCAGTTATAAGTCGTGATGATGATCCCCGTTTTGAAGCCGGCATAGTAGGCGTCAAAAAAAGCGACGGAATTCGTTGCGCAGAAACCGATCCGATCGCCCTTTTTCAGCCCGAGCCTTTGTACCAAAAATCCCGCGAGTTTGTCTGACCGTTCGTCCATTTTCGCGTAAGTATAGTGCTTCCCTGTGTCATAGTCATAGATGGCCTCGTGCCTGCCTGAAAAACGCACGCGATATTTGCCCATGTTAAACAGCGTCTCAGAATCGAACATGCCTGTCTCCCCTTTCCGCCCCTCACAACAAAAGCAGCTCCGCACACACAGCGTCTTTCCCGACGCCTGACGCCGCCTCCAACAGGGCATAACAAACAATAATTTAGAACTATTTTATTATCTATTCGCCAAAAAATCAATCAATAAAACACAAAAACGCTTCGCGGACGGCTCATAGGCTATATATTTTGAATAAATGAATAATCCGATGGCGGCAAATTTGTTCAATACACCGAAGAAGTTCAGGTATACTTTTAAATTCGTTTACATAATCCAGAGAAGTGTCACCGCGAAAGCCTCTCTGATAAAATAATTGACCATCAGGACCGGGTAGCTCGTCCGCGCGGCGACGCCGACGGGGTCCGCGCCCAGCCGCTTTGCCAGATATTTCGCGCGGTAAAGATGGTATTCGCTCGAGAGGACGGCGACCCTGCCCCCAGGATCGCCGCCCGTTTCCGCGATCAGCGCAAGCGCGTTTTCCAGATTCTCATAGGTCGAAGCGGAGTGCGCCTCTTTAACAAGCCTTTCTCCTGAGATCCCCGCATCCAGCAGCCAGCGGCGCATACATTCGGCCTCGGTGATGTCCTCGCCGGGACCTTGCCCGCCGGAGAGGACCGCGACCGTTTCCGGCCAAGCCTCGAGGTAACGCTTCGCGGCCTCCAGCCGGTTCAGGAGCGAAAGCGAGGGCCGCACACCGTTTACCCCCGCGCCGAGGACGATCAGGTAAGGCGCTTCCGGCCTCCTGTCCGTCCGAGCAGCGGCAACGATGGGGACTTCCACCGCGGCAAACCAGAGCAGCCCCGCGGCCAGAAGCCCTGTCAGCGCCCGCCTGAGCGCCCTCGCGCGCCGCGCGTTTTTCCGCGAATAAGCGAACAGAAGCCTGTAGAGCGCAGTAACGGCGGCCGCGAAAAGCAGCACCAGCGCCAGCACCGTATAACCGACCAGGGCAAAGGCAAAAAACGCCGACGCCGCTATAAGCGCGCACTCAATAATGAGGAAACGGCGCTTTTCCGCAACAGCTTTATCCTTCTTCACCGACTTTCCCTCCCTTCGCCGGCCAGGTCCTCCGAGGACCCAGACAATGCTTCCCATTTGAGATAAAGCGCGTCCAGCTCCGCCCGAAGCTGCGCTTTCTCCTTATCCAGCGCCATGAGCTTTTTGAAGTCCGACGCGTTCGCCTCACAGAGCGCGTCGAGCGCGCGGAGCTTGTCCTCCAGCCCTTCGATATCGCGCTCGGCCCGCTGAAGCTGTTTTTCACGGTATGCCGGAGGATTGCCGCGGTATGCCTTTTTCGGCCCCTCCTTCGGGGCCCCGGCGGACCTCCCGTTCTGCGCGAGCGTATTCCGGCGCTTTTTATATTCCCGAAATTCTGAAAAGCTCCCCCGAAAATCCGTTATCGCGCCATTATCCAGCTCCCATATTCTGGTTGCGAACCGCTCAACAAAATATCTGTCGTGGGAAACAAACAACAGGGCCTCATGATAGTCCTCCAGCGCGTCCTCGATCCATTCGCGGCTTTGGATATCCAGATGGTTCGTCGGCTCGTCCATAATGAGGAAATTCACCTCGCCGCGCATCAGCATGCACAGCCGGAGCCGGCTCTGCTCGCCGCCGGAGAGGGCCGATACGGGCTTGAAGACATCTTCCCCGGAAAAGCGGAAGCTGCCGAGCCTGTCCCGCGCCGCCTGCGGCGTGCATTTCTCCGAATAGAGCAGAGTATCCAGAAGGCTCCTCCCGGGAAAGTCGAACCGGATGAGCTGCGGCAGATAGGCCGTTTTTACGGCGGGGCCGCGGCGAAGTATACCTGTATCCGGCAGCTCCTCGCCCATAATGAGCTTGATAAGCGTGGACTTGCCCGTACCGTTGTCGCCGATCAGCGCGATGCGCTCGCCGCCTTCGACGATCAGCCCGAGGCCGGAAAACAGCACTCTGTCCCCATAGGATTTCTCCACGCCCTCGATGATCAGTACCTCGTCGCCGGAAAATTCCCGCCGGGCGAATTTGACCTGCATAGCGCGCTCCGCCTTTGGCCTGTCGGTCTTTTCCACGCGCGCCATGCGGGTGCGTATCGCGAAGGATCTCTTCATCAGCTTTTCGTTGCCCGTTCCCCACCGGTAAAGCCTGCGCGCGGCTTCGTCCAGCCGTTTCAGTTCCTTCCGTTCCTTTTCATACTTTTTAAGCTGCTCCTCATAGCGGCGCTGCTTTTCCGCGATATAGAAGCTGTAATTGCCGCTGTAGAACTCCGCTTTTCCATCCCTGATCTCGATGATGCGGGACACTACGCGGTCGAGAAAATAGCGGTCGTGCGAGACGACGAGAACCGTGCCGCGGAAACGGCGCAGGTATTCCTCCAGCCACTCGGTCGCCCGCAGGTCGAGATGGTTCGTCGGCTCGTCGAGCAGCAGAATATCCGTATCCTCGAGGATAAGCCTCGCAAGGTTGACCCGCGTCTTTTCCCCGCCGGAAAGCTCTGAAAAAAGCTGCGCGCGCATCGCTTCGCCGATTTCCAGCCCGTTTGCGACCCTATTGCGCTCGACCTCCGCGTTGTAGCCGCCGAGCCGCTCGAAATCGGCCGCCGCCTCGTCGTATTCACGCATCAGCGTTTCCGAGCCGCTCCGCGCCATTTTTGCGGAAAGCTCTGAGAGCCTGGACTCGAGCGCGAATATCCGCACATGCGCAGACCTCAGCACATCCTCTACCGTGCAGCCCGCGGGATAGACCGGGATCTGCGAGATCAGCCCCATGCGTTTGCCGGGCGCGAGCATCAGCGTGCCCGCATCCTGCCTGACCTCGCCGGTCATAATGCGGAAAAGCGTCGTCTTTCCTGCGCCGTTCTTACCGAGAATCCCGACACGCTCGCCGCTTGTGATATTGAAGGTCAGTCCGTCAAGAATATTGATATCCTGTTCAAAAGCCTTGACAAGCCCTTGTATTGCAATATCGATCATGAATTTTCTCCCGAGACGCTTGTACCCGGCGCTTCAGCGTATCTGTTGCTCATGCGCCGCCAACCGCGGCCTGAAGAACGGCATTGGCGACAGGCCCGGCACCGGCAAGCGCGCCGCCGCCCTTTTCGATCAGCACCGTGAAAGCCAGCGGGTTTTCGCTGTCGTCCAGAAAGCCGACAAACCAGGCATGCGAGGTCCCGTCGCCGAGCTCTGCCGTCCCGGTCTTTGCGCATATTTTCAAATTCGGAAAGCTCGCCGGCCCATAGGCATAGGCCACGTTATAGCTCATGAAAGCCCGAAGCTTTTCCGCAGCCGCGGCCTCGAGCAGGCGCTCCGACCCGGAACGCGCGTTTCGCAGGAGAACCGGCTCCTTCGCGACCCCGTCGTTGGCAATGGCGGAGACGAAGCGCAGCATAGCGATCGGTGAAACAAGGTCCTGATACTGGCCGATGCCCATCCAGCTGAGATCGCTCGTGCCCGCGCCGGCCTTTTCCATGCTCCCCGCGGCCGTTGCGATACCGCTTGTCTCAAGACTGCTCAGAAGGCCGAACTTTTCGGCGTATTCATAAACGGCGTCGGCGCCCAGCGCTTGCGAAAGCTCCGAAAACGCGACGTTGCAGGAATTTGCCAGCGCCTGCTCGACGGTCTGCTGCCCGTGTACGCCCGTGCAGCGGACGACGTCTCCGCCGACAGTCACGCTGCCGGCGCAGGTAAAGGTCCTGCTGTAGAGATCGGGGACGTTCTCGATGGCGGCGGCCAGCGTGACCAGCTTGAAAACCGAACCCGGCGTATAGGCCGCGCCCAGGCAGCGGTTCATAAAAACGCCCTCGTACTGCGGCTGAGAGAGATCGGGCGGACTCGCCGGATCATAGGACGGGAGGCTGACCATGCAAAGGATCTCGCCTGTCCTGTAATTTGAGACAAGTACCGCGCCGCGCCTGCCGTTCAGCGCCTGACAGGCCGCGGCGTTCAGAGAAGAATCAATAGAGAGCTTGAGCTTGCCCCCGTTTCCCGAGAGGGCTGCAACGCCGTTGATCGGATCGTAGCCCGCAAGCTTATAATCAAAGGCGGAAAGCGCGCCGCTGCCGATATTGCCGCTGTAGTCGCCGACGGCGTGCAGGCAGGCCACGCGGACGTCCGCGTCCCCGGCAAAGGAACGGACCCCGCCGGAGGCCGAGGCCAGCACGACGCCGTTACGGTCGACGACGGTCCCGGTATCGAGCACACCCGCGTTGAAAACGTTCCGGTTCGCCCGGAGCATCACCCAGTCCCTGCCCTCGGAGAAAAGCCGCGCCGCAAATACGCACAGGCCGAAAATCAGGCCGAGGGAAATGAGCATGGCAAAATAAGACCGGGCTTTGATCTTTTTCATTGACCGCGCCCCCTTTTCCTGTCTCTCCTGTCAAAGAGATCGCGCACGTCGTCTTCATCCGCGTCCGTGCCGGAGGACATTTCCCTTTCCGCAAACTCGTTCCGGTCGCGCATTTTCAGGGGGTCCTTCATGATAAAGCTCGCACGCTTGCGCGTGTCCGTCGCTTTAATAAAAGCGAGCAGCGCCCAGCAGGAGATCAGACTGGAGCCGCCCAAAGAGACAAAAGGAAAGGTGACGCCTGTGAACGGCAGAATGTCCAACGCGCCGAAAACGTTCAGCCCAAGCTGAACCATCATCATCGAAATCGCGGCGGTTCCGGCGATGACATAGAAAGCCGAGCGTGCCTGCGCGGCGTTCCGTACCGTAAAGGCCGCGAGAATAATCAGCGCGGCGACGCAGCAGACGGCAACGATGACGCCGAGCTCCTCGCTGAGCATACCGAAAACCAGGTCGGTGTCCGCCGCAACGATCTCGTGTAGCCAGCCATTGCCCGCGCCCAGCCCGAACAGCCCGCCGGAGGCGGAGGCCGAAAGCGCGCGCGTTTGCTGGAAGCCCGCGCCGTTGACGTCCTCCCAGACATGGCCCCAGGTTGCAAAGCGCTGCGCGATATACGGCTTGACGCCGAGCGCCAGAAAGCCCGCAAGACCCGCGCCGGAGACGGCGAGTATGACGGTGGCGATATTACCGCTTCGCATGAAAGAGATGACCAGAAAGGTCGCGAAAAATACCAGTGCCGTCCCGAAATCGCTCATGAGGACAAGCGCGCCGACGCAGAGCGCGGAAAAGCCGATGAAGACAAAGAGGTTTTTGCCCCGGTAAAGCCTGTCCATCGTTGCCGCGCCCGCATAGATATAGACAATCTTGACAAACTCCGAGGGCTGGAAGGAAACGCCCGCAACGGAGAGCCAGTTTTTTGCCCCGAAAATCTCGGAGCCGAACACGACGTTTACCGCGAGCAGGCCGACTGCCGCAAAGGCTGCGGGAATCCGCACCGCCTTGACCCTTTTAAGGTCGCGGAGCCAGAAGCCGAGAAGAACGAAGAGCAGAATGCCGGCGAGGAGGAGCAGCACCTGCTTGAGCATGCCCTCCGGCGCGGAGCTGGCCGCGACCGACAGGCCGGCCGAGCTGAGGAAAAAGGCCAGCGCCTCAACCTCAAAGCCCTTTCTTCCGATGGCGCGCATGATGAAGAAATACAGCCACATAACGAGGCAGAGCGCCGCAAAGGCCAGGGCGATCTGCGCCCTGTGCGCTTCGCCGCAGTAAAAAAGCTGCTGGTATAAAAGCAGGAACTGAAAAATCGTCACATAACGGAACATCGCCCCGGGCGCAACTATCCGCCCGGGCGCCGTCCTGCGGCCGGCAATGATCGCGCGCTCGTCTTCCGTCAGGTTGAAAAAGCGCAGCTGCGCCCGGCCGATACCGATCAGGTCGCCGTCCGCAAGCCTTGCGCCCTCGTCCGAAATTTCCTCGCCGTTTATCTGCGCCAGCGCGCCCCGGCCGATGTCGTAGGCTGTCCAGACCCCGGCGTCGCCGCGGATGAGCACAAGCTGTGCCGCGTCTGCGGCGGGGCTGTCGACCGCCACATCCGCGGAGCGCGACCGGCCGACCGTACACTCCCAGCTGCGCAAGGGAACGCGGGCGCCGTCCGGCAGGTCAAGATAGGCCCAGACCTCCGGTTCATAGCGCTCCCTGAACATGGAGTAGACGCAGCGGGTGAGCACAGCTACCGCCGCGACCGGAAGCATAAAACGGGTAAAGTAAACCAGATAGGACAAAAACGGACTGAAAGCGCCGGACTGCGCAAAAAAGCCGTTGATGCCCTCAAGGAAGCCCGCCACCGCTGTCACCTCCGTTTCCATACCTGTCTTCCGCACGCCGTGCCGGACAAAATTTCCGGCGGCCGGCATGACTTTACGGTTTGAGTACGACTCTGTGAAAGTTCTTTTTGCCGCGCCTGAGGACGAGGCCTTCGCCCGAGAACGCAGCGGCCGCAAAGCGCTCCGCCGTGTCCGTCACCTTTTCGCCCGCGGCCTCGACGCCGCCCTGCCGGACAGCCCTTCTGGCTTCGGACCTGGAGGGACAAAGCCCGCTCTTGACGAGCAGATATATTATGTCAACCTCGCCATCGGCAAATTCGCTTTCGGTCAGCGCGGTTGTCGGAATATCGGCCAGATCGCCGCCGGAGGAAAACAGGGCGTGCGCCGCCGCCTGTGCCTTCCGCGCTTCCTCCGCGCTGTGGACGAGCCCGGTCAGCTCAAAGGCCAGGAGCTCCTTGGCCTCATTGAGCCGCGCACCCTCCCATTGACCCATTTCGTCGATCTGTTCAAGCGGCAGGAAGGTCAGCATGCGCAGGCACTTGAGCACGTCCGCGTCGGCGACGTTGCGCCAGTACTGATAGAAATCGTAGGGCGAGGTCCTGTTCGGGTCGAGCCAGACCGTGCCGGACTGGGTCTTACCCATTTTCTTGCCCTCAGAGTTGAGCAGGAGGGTAATGGTCATCGCGTGCGCATCTTTGCCGAGCTTTCTGCGGATCAGCTCCGTGCCGCCGAGCATGTTGCTCCACTGGTCGTCCCCGCCGCATTGCAGGCTGCAGCCGTAGCGCTTAAACAGCTCGTAGGCGTCATAGCTCTGCATGATCATATAGTTGAACTCCAGGAAGGACAGGCCCTTTTCCAGGCGCTGCTTGTAGCACTCGGCCCGGAGCATGTTGTTGACCGAGAAGCAGGCGCCCACCTCGCGCAGGAATTCGACGTAGTTCAGCTCCAGCAGCCAGTCGGCGTTATTGACCATCAGCGCCTTGCCCTCTGAAAAGTCGATGAACTTGCTCATCTGCTCTTTAAAGCGGTTTACGTTATGCGCGATCGTCTCGGCCGTCATCATCGTGCGCAGATCGCTCCTGCCGGAGGGGTCGCCGACCATCGTCGTGCCGCCGCCTATGAGGGCGATCGGCTTGTTGCCCGCCATCTGCAGGCGCTTCATCAGGCAGAGCACCATGAAGTGCCCGACGTGCAGCGAATCCGCTGTCGGATCGATGCCTATATAAAAGGTCGCCTCTCCCGCGTTGACAAGCCGCCTGATCTCTTCTTCGTTCGTCAGCTGCGCGATCAGCCCGCGCGCCCGAAGTTCCTCAAAAACACCCATTTCTTTCATCCTTTTCGATTATTTTACGCATAAGTCCGGCGGCTTCCGCAGAAGTGCCGCGGCATTAAATCCAAGCGCGTGCGCACGCAGTGCGCACATGCGCGTAAAAAATAGTTTCTGCGAAACTATTTTTTTATAGCTTGCCGCAGGTAAGCTATAAAAACCGCCATGCGGCGCGTCCCGCGCCGCGGCATTAAATCCAAGCGCGTGCGCACGCAGTGCGCACATGCGCGTAAAAAATAGTTTCTGCGAAACTATTTTTTATAGCGCTCCGCGGCGTCAAGCTGTTCTTCGGCCGAAAGCAGCGTGTTCGGGGTAATATGATCGCCGCCGTGCAGTCTCGCCAGCTCGCGCTTTCTGCCCTCGCGGTCGAGCACCCTGACGCTCGTATAGGTCCTGCCGTCCCGCTCCGCCTTCTCAATGACAAAGTGCGTGTCCGCCATCGCGGCGATCTGCGGCAGGTGCGTGACACAGAGCACCTGTTTCCCGCGCGAAAGCTCGGCCAGCTTTTCGCCGACGCGCGAAGCGGCAACGCCGGATACGCCCATGTCGATCTCGTCAAAAACCAGGGTCTCGGCCGCATCCCTCCCGGAAAAAACGTTTTTCATCGCGAGCATGATCCGCGAAAGCTCGCCGCCGGAGGCGATCCTGCTGATCGGCCCCGGCCTCTCGCCCTTGTTTGCGGACATCAGGAAGCGCACCGCGTCCGCGCCGTTTGCGTCAAAGCCTTCCGCGCCCTCCAGGCGCGTGATGTCGACCGAAAAGCTGACGGCCGGCATCGACAGCGCCCGCAGCTCTGAGGCGATTTTTGTCTCAAGCGCCGCCGCAGCTTTTTTCCGTTCCGCCGTCAGTATTTTTGTCTCAGCCAGCACCGCGTCCCGCTGTGCCGAGCGCGCCGCTTCGAGCGCCTTCAGCCTGCCGCCGGTATCTTCGATCTCAGCCAGCCGCCGCCGGCAGTCCCCGAGCTTTTCCAACAGATATTTTTCGTCGCCGCCGTATTTTTTCGTCAGCCCGCGCAGAAGCGCGAGCCTTGTCTCGAGCCGGTCGTGCTCCTCCGGCGAAAAATCGAGGCCGTCCAAAAAATCCCGCAGGGTCTCCGCCGCGTCCCGAAGCTGAAGGGCGGCTTCATCGAGCGATTTTTCGACCCCCGCAAGCTCCGCGCCGTATTTAGCCGCGCGCGCGACACCGTAGGCCGCGCTGTCAGTCAGGGAGACCGCGTTCTCAT
>JAISDV010000005.1 GCA_031264545.1 Oscillospiraceae bacterium
CCCGTCCGAACAGGAGACCGCGATCAAGCGCGTCTCCGGTATCGCCCAGCGCGAATTCGGAAAACGCAAAAGAGACCGGGGCCGGGTCATTTACCGTTTCCTGAGCGCGCTGACCTGCCGGGGGCCTGTGTCGTTCCCGGAAACGGCGCTGACGCTCTGCAGCCGCTTTTACATTCTCGAAAACAGGCTTCGGCTGGGTTCTCCCGCGCTCGCCTGCCTCGCGCGGGCGGCGTCTGACGCGGGCCACGATAGCATCGTATGTCCCGACCCCCTTATCCCCGAATCGCCGGAGGCGCTCCTGCTTCCTTCACTCGGGCTCGGCTTTATCTGTTCGGATTCGCCTCTCGCCGCCATTCCCCGCGCGCGTCACATCCGGCTCGACGCCCTGACGGATACAAAACGCGTAAAAAAGGCCAGACCGGAGCTGCGGCGCTGTGAAAAAACCTGCGCCGCCCTTCTCGGCGACGCCTGCGCCGCCCTCAGCGAAGCAAAGCGCCTTCATGATAAAATCGAGAGCCTGTTCAATCCCCTCGTGGATTTTTCCGGCGTCTCGCAGCTCTCCGCCGAGCACATCGCGTCCTTGGGCTTAGCGTAGATCAGAAAAGCGCGTGAAATAGGAAATAGCGACCTGCCGGGCGAAATCAAGGACAATAGCCTGCCAGGCGTTCTAAAGCAATTCCGGATAATTGCGCGAGACTGGTTTTTTGATATTCCTCTGACGGGTCGCGCCCCTGAATATACCATTTTCGCCATACGGAAAGTATGCCGTTTGAAACAAACGTCATTATGGCGTCTATTTCGTTTTCCGGCGCGCAGAACAAATCCCTGAAATAGACAATGAAAAAGCTGCAAGAGCGCTCGCGGATATGCTCGAAAATGAAGTAATAGCTGTCCGAGCAAAAAAGGCGCTCGTGCAGCTTTTTGTTTTCGTCTATCAAAGTGGAAAACTCCTTGAAAATCGCATCAAAATCCAAGCCGCTGCCGCCACCCACTCCCTTTACGCATGAAGCCTCAATCCGCCTGACGATAGCGTCCTCAAGCTCTTTGACAAGGCTGTCTATTGACCCGTAATGGAGATAAAAGGTTTTTCTATGGAGGCCGGCTCTTCTGGCAAGCTCCGTAATGGTTATGTCGGAATATTCCATTTCAATGATCATAGCTTCAAAGGTCTTGCGAATCGTCTCTTTGGTCTTAACGGTACGGGTATCTATTCTTGTTTCGTGCTTCATAACACACCTCCAAAACAATCAACATTCAGGCGCCTGTTGGTCATTGAACATACCCTTATGTCTAAAGTATAATGGATTCAGTGAATCAATTCAATATTCGGAAATTTTATTATGAAAGGGCTGTCTTAAATGCGTATTACCGACACGAATAAGCCGACAATAGCAGACACAAGATACGGAGCGGTGGAAGGTTTTGCCGAGGACAAGGTCCTTATGTGGTTTGGCATACCATATGCCAAGCCTCCGGTAGGGGCGCTGCGTTTCAAACGGTCGGTGAGTCCGGAACCCTGGTCAGGCGTCAAACCCTGTATGGAAATGGGCGCCAGCCCTTTTCAGTTCGGCGCAGGCGGAATCATGTCAAAACTGATCAAAAACGCTCACCCCATAAGCGAGGACTGCCTCACACTGAATATCTGGGCGCCTCAAGACGCGCAGGAGGCCCCGGTATTTATCTACATCTACGGCGGGGCAAACCATCTCGGCGAGTCGTCCACCCCCAGTTACTCCCTGCACAGTTTCCCCAAGCAGGGTATTATCGGCGTTTCCTTCAACTATCGTGTCGGACCGCTCGGCTTCTATGATTTCTCCAGGCTGGACAGCAGCTTTGACTCCAACTGCGCGCCGTCGGATATGATACTTGCCGTACGCTGGGTAAAGGAAAACATCGAAGCCTTCGGCGGCGATCCGGACAATATCACCATTTGCGGCGAATCCGCGGGCGGGTCCGCCGTATATACTTTGCTGACAGCGCCGTCCGCACATGGCACGTTCAACAAAGCAATCGCCATGAGCGGTCTTGCGGGAAACGTGACTACCTACCGCACGCATGAGCTGAACAACAGCATCTTCTTTGATAAGCTGGGCATTAAGCCCGATGAAGCGGCAAAGCTGAAAGCTATGCCTGCGGCGCAAATGCGTGAAGCCGGCTCCGCTGTTTTTACGGACAGCAACGTCCGCTATCCCGGCATCTTCATCACCGGTCCTGTCATTGACGATCTTGTACCCCAGCACCCATGGGAGGCCCTGGCTGACGGGAAGGCGGCCGATATTCCTTGTATTTTCGGTTCCTGCCGGGACGAGGGCACACTGTTTTACATGTCAAACGACATACCCAAATCATGGGATAAGGCAGAGGAAATGCTCCGCAACAGCGGCTGCCCAGAAAAACTCCCTGCCCTGCGGCAAGCCTACGCCGACACAAAGGGCAAGAAAGCCCTGAAAAAGCTGGGCGGCGACAGGCTCTTCTGGGCGGACAGCATCAAATGCACACTGGCGCAATGCGCGCACAGCACCGTATATTCCTATCGTTTTGACTATGCGCCGGCCCTGCTCAGGCTGATAGGCCTGGGCGCTTCTCACGGCTCGGATATCGGCCCGGCACTGAACACGCAGTCGGTGTTCGGCGGCGGCAAAAAACGCAGTGAAAAAGCGGAAAAGGTCTATCAAGTGACACATAATGCCTTTGTCAATTTCGCAAAAACCGGAGATCCAAACGGCGGGCTTCCGATAAAATGGGAGCCATACGATGAAAAAAAGCGGGCAACATTTATTATTAACGCGGAATGCTCCGTCGAGTACGACCCAAACCGGAAGCGCTTCGAGGCGTGGAAAGACCTGAAACTTTATGAATAGCGCGGAATAAACCCGTATTCGCAGTTAAGCCGCAACAGCCCTGTAAAGCCTCATGACGTAATCCCGCATTGCTTCCTTCAAATCGAATCCGCCGTCGCGGATACACCAGTCATAGACCAGCCCGCGTACCGCGCGCATCAGAAACCGGACAATTTCATCCGCGCCCATGCTTTGATCCAGCTCGCCCGAAGCCAGACCGCGTTCAACGACGTTCCGCAGGACCGAAAGCATACCGGGATCGGCGTCACGGATAAAGCACGTGTTGTCGGCGTTGTAGAGCAGCTTTGTGAGCCGCAGGCTTGTATGCCGGGCATTGTAATAAGCGTAGTTCTCAAAAAACAGCAGCAGATTATCCAGTGCCGATGGCTTATCCAGCATGGGAGCCACAACATCGGCAAAATACTTATCCGCTAATCGGTACGTCTGATAATAGACATCCAGCTTGCTTTTGAAATACAAATAGAAGGTGCCGGCCGATACGCCCGCCTTGCTCACTATGCCGTTGATCGTGATAGTATCGAATTCTGTTTCATCCAACAGGGAATAGGCCGCGTCAAACAGCTTTTTGCGCGTTGCCTCCGCCTGCTGGACACGTGTAAGCTTTTTCATGAAAATCATTATATCCGCAAAAAAGACCAAATGCAAGACGGACCGCAGCAGCGCAAAATGGCGGCACAACCCAATTCACGATTGATCAATCACCTTTCCGGGAGGTCGGATTATGGCAAAATTCATAACAGCGCGCGAGGCTGCGGAGCTGATTCCCGACGGCGCGACAGTCGGCATTGCCGGCATGGGTCTTTCGGGCTGGGCGGAGGAGGTCGGCTGCGCCATACGCGACAGCTTCAAGGAGACCGGGCATCCGAGAGAGCTGAACTTAAAGCAGGGCAGCGCGATGGGCGATTGGAAGGAACGCGGCGTCACGCGATTAGGAGAGGCCGGCCCCGGCCTCGTCACACGCTGGTCGGGCGCGCATGTGGGCAGCGCTTTTACCCTGCGTGAGCTTGCGGTGAAAAACGCGCTCCAGTGCCACTGCCTGCCGCAGGGCGTTATAGTCAACCTTTGGCGTGAAATCGCGGCGGGGCGTCCCGGCCTTCTCACCAAGGTCGGACTCGGCACCTTCGTCGATCCCCGCGTCGAGGGCGGGAAAATGAATTCCTGCACAACGGACGAGCTCGTGGCGCTTGTGAATTTCGGCGGCGAGGAATATCTGTTTTATAAAGCCTTTAAGCTTGACGCCGCCATCCTCCGCGGCACAAGCGCAGACGAAAACGGCAATATAAGCTTTGAGCATGAGAGCATTATAAACGAGGGCTTTTCAGTTGCCGCGGCCGCGAAAAACAGCGGCGGGATAGTCATCGTTCAGGTGGAGTATCCGGCAAAAGCGGGAACGATGAACCCCAAGGAGGTCAAAATTCCCGGTGTTCTGGTGGACTATGTCGTTGTCGCCACTGACAAAAACGCCTGCTGGCAGGCGGAGGGCGTATATTTTGAACCCGCCTTTTCAGGCCAGATAAAGAAGCCGCTTTCGGTACTCGCGCCTCTGCCCTTTGACGCGCGCAAGGTCATCTGCCGCCGCTGCGCCATGGAGCTGAGGCGCGGTACCCTAATCAATCTCGGCATCGGAATGCCTGCGGATATTGCGAAGGTGGTTGCGGAGGAGGGATATATAGACCGCGTCACCATGTCGACCGAGAGCGGAATGATCGGCGGCGTGCCCTCGGCGCTTCCCAACTTCGGCAGCGCGTATAATCCGGAGGCAACGCTGGAGCACGGCGCGATGTTCGACCTGATCGACGGCGGCGGTCTCGACCTCACCTGCGTAGGTATCGGTGAGGCGGATGAGCGCGGCAATATCAATGTCAGCAGATTCGGCACACGTCTTACCGGCCCCGGCGGCTTCATAAATATTACGCAGGCTACGGGTAAAATCATCTTCTGCGGCACCTTTATGGGTAAAGCCACGGTGGCAGTCGGAAACGGCGAGGCCAGGGTAACAGCGGAAGGCAGCATAAAGAAGTTTCTGAAATCGGTGGAGCAGATAACCTTTGCCGGACAGTATGCAAAGCCTGAACAGGACATTCTTTACGTCACTGAGCGCTGTGTGTTCCGGCTTATCGACGGCAAAATGACAATAACCGAGATCGCGCCGGGCATTAATTTGGAGAAAGATATTCTCGCCAACATGGCGTTCACGCCTGAAATCGCAAAGGACCTTAAAGCTATGGACTCCGCTATTTTCTATGAAAGCTGGGGCGGTCTCGGAAACACAATCGATAGCACAAAATAACGAAACGATTAGGAAATCCGAAAAAAGGGGTAATACAAGATGATACTGTCAGAGCTGCACACGGATATTCAGGAAATGGTTCGCACTTTTGCGAGGAAAGAGCTGAGCCCGGAAATACTCGACGAGATCGAGGAAAGCGGTGAATTCCCCAAAAGGATACGCGACAAAATGGGTGAAATCGGCCTGTTCGGCATCAAAATACCGGAGGAATACGGCGGCCAGGGTTTGGACAATCTGGCTTATGTTATTATGCTGGAGGCGCTTTGCAGGGTGAGCCCCGTAGCGAGCCTTTACGCAAATTCACCCAACTCCCTTTCCGGCGGGCCTATCATGTACGCCGGCACTGAGACACAAAAGCAAAAATATCTGACGCCGGTGGCGACGGGTGAAAAAACGCTGGCCTTTGCACTCACCGAGCCCGGCGCCGGGTCCGACGCCGGCGGGCTTCTGACGCGCGCCGAGCGCGACGGGGATTACTATGTCCTCAATGGCCGCAAAACCTTTATTACCATGGCGCCCCTTGCCGATTATGCCATTGTCTATGCGAAAACAGATATGTCCAAGGGGACAAAAGGCATTTCGGCTTTTATCGTCGATATGAAGCTGCCCGGCGTCTCCCTCGGAAAAAATGAGCACAAGATGGGACTGCGCGGCTGCGCTACGAGTGATATCGTTCTTGACAATGTGCGCGTACACGTCAGCGATCTGCTGGGCGAGGAAAATCAGGGCTTTTCAAACGCTATGAAAACGCTTGACGGCGGGCGTTTGGGTGTTGCAGCTCAGTCCATCGGCGCCGCGCAGGGCTGTTTAGATGAGGCTATAAGCTACGCCAAGGTACGCAAGCAGTTCGGCCGCCGTATCGCGGATTTTCAGGCTATTAGCTTCATGATAGCGGATATGGCGGCAAAGCTGGCCGCCGCGCGTGAACTGACCTACAGCGCCGCGGTGATGAAAGACGAAAATCACCCCGACGCCGCGCTGCATTGCTCTATGGCAAAGTACTACACCTCCGAGCTGTGCAATGAGATTGCCGGCAAAGCCGTGCAGATACACGGCGGCTACGGATATATTCACGGCTACAAGGTTGAGCGCTTCTACCGCGACTGCCGCGTTTTCACCATTTACGAGGGCACGAGTCAGGTTCAGCAGATGGTTATTGCAGGCAATCTGCTGAAATAAAGGACAGTATTAAGCAATTTGACACGCTGTGCGGCTTGATGGCACATGATATGGCTTTTTTCGGCTGGCTATGATACAATTCACGCGAAGCAGCTGCCGCATCTGCGCTTTCGCCGTTTTAAAGCAGGTGTCCGGATGTGAAACGCCTGCAAATAAAACCGGCGGAGGTCTCGGGATGGAAAACAGCGCAGCTTTCAGATTTGCAGAACGGAAGGATGCCGGGCTGATCCTGGATTTTGTCCGGGCGCTCGCGGCCTATGAAAAAATGTCGGACCAGGTCACCGCAACCGAGGCCCTGCTCGGCGAATGGATTTTCGATAAGCGGAAGGCGGAGGTCCTTTTTCTCACGGTCGATGGCAGAGAGCTTGGTTTTGCCCTGTTTTTCTACAATTTCTCGACCTTTCTGGGAAAGGCCGGCCTGTATCTGGAGGATCTCTTCATCCTGCCCGAATATCGGGGGCGCGGTTACGGGAAAAGGCTTCTGAGCCGGCTTGCCCGCATCGCCCTCGAAAGGGGCTGCGGAAGGCTCGAATGGGCCTGTCTGGATTGGAACAAACCCAGTATCGGTTTTTATCTCTCGCTTAAGGCCAAGCCGATGGATGATTGGACGGGCTACCGGCTTACCGGCAAGGACCTGGAAAATCTGGCGCAAGGCTGCTGAGCCCGTCTAACAAAGCCGGAAGGCCGAAGCGCGCCGACAGTGCGGGCCGAAGCCTTCAAGCGTCTCGCCGGGCGCCGTAAGCAGGCGCCGGCCGCTATGCCGCGGGGGGCCACGGTATGCGCTGCCGGCGCAGTCATCCGCTATAAGCTTCTCCGTCTCCGACCGGCTTTTCAGTATTGTTTTTATGAAGAAAGACCGAGTCCCGGAAAAATTACAGCCCCGCCGCAGCTTGATACTGCGGCGGGGCTTTTGCGTATGACAATTCCCGGATTCAGAAGCGAATCACCTCCGGCGCTTCGGTGAACGAGCATATCGTCGCTTTGGCGTCCCTGAGATAGAAAACCTGCGTATTACCGTCGTCCGGCGAATACATCTTTTTCAGAACGGGGTTGGTCTCCAGCATGTGGATTTTGGCCTCGCGCCTGTCGTCCTCCACGGCCGCGGCCTCCAGTCTGATCCATTTGTCGCTGCCCGCCATTCCGCTGATTTCAAGTCTGGGGTTCGCGCCAAGCTGTTTCGACACGTTCTTGATCTTCCCCGTCTGAATATAGAGCTTGTCCTCAAAGACGTCCACCACGCCGAACGGACGGACCCTTGGCTGGTCGCCCTCCACGGTAGCGATATAGAAAACCCCGCATTCCTTCAGAAAATCATATACTTTCCGCATAGCTCTGCCTCCTGTCGATTTCATATGCTTATATTATATACACAGCATAGAAAAATGCAAGCGCCGAATATGCGGGCGGGCATTGACGGCTATATCCTTTTTTTGGTACGATATACAATAGACGGCGTTCCGGTTGAACGGAGGGATTCCTCATGTTGAAAAAAACAAGGGAATAGCAGGCATCTTGGCTGTCGTAATATCTTTGAATTCCGTCATTTTGGCGCAGGGTAAAGCCCCGCCCGTTGCATAGGCGGCGCGTCCTGTCCTTGCGCGCCTGCGTGTGTTGCTTTTGCAAAATCCTTTTTGTTTCAGGCAGGGCATGGTATGTGGAATAACGCTGATACAATTGTTGCGTTTTTACATCAGCGCGATATTGCGTATGTGGAATTAACAGCCCAAGAGGCAGAAGCCTATAAGCATGAATGGCTTAATAGGTTTGTCCCAAAGGATAAACATCAAGAAGCCATAGACAGCTACTGCTTTGATAAAGACGGTTGCTGCGGTTATTTATGGCATATATTCAGCTACGGGATAATAAGCTGCCTCGCCAATGACGAAGCAAAGAAATTTTTTGACGAGATGAATAAACAAGAAAGCGTGCTATTGGTCAATATTGATGATGCGGCGTACGGAATAAAAGACACATCAAAACTCTT
>JAISDV010000056.1 GCA_031264545.1 Oscillospiraceae bacterium
TGCCTTGCACAGCGCCGGCCAGCCAGGCCGGTGTGGGAGCGGAACAGGAGTGAAATAAGAGTATGAATCGAGCAACGATAAAAATATCCGCCTGCCGGGCAGCGAAGACGGCGGGACTCACGGATACATTTTCCCTTCGCAGAAAACATGCGGCGGTGTTTTCAACCCGGCGGCACAGGCGGCGCCGGGCGGTCGTCATCAATTTGGCAGTCCCTCCGCCTGGAGCTGCCGCAAAGCGCCCGCTCACGCAGCCGGATTTCTCCGGACGGCGCTTTCCGCAGAGGCAAAAGCCTCCGGTTTCTCAAAACCGACGCGGAGTCTTACTGAACACAGGACAACCGAATACCCGGTCCTTCAATTATGGAGACAGAAGCAAAATAAGCGCTCTTAACGCTTGGTAGATCAAGCCTTTCACTCTCCGGTGGACCGGAAATCAGCCGGAAACGCGGCTCAGTGTCAGTAGGCGAACTGCGCCCATCTGTGTCTCGCGGGCAGAGTGAAAGGAGTTCATTATGTCCAGGCATTATATCAATCTGCAAGCCCAGGCTGAGAAGCTGCGCCGCCACAACAGGCAGGGGAGCTATAAGACCAGGGAACGCTATTTCGAGGCGTATAAGCGGTTCCTGCGTTTCGTTGGAGAGGTCTACCACTTGGAGAAGCTCACCAACATCTCCGGCAAGCATCTTTCGGCCTACATAGAGCAAATGCGGCTCAAGGGCTATTCCGCATCCACTGTCAAGACCGACCTTGCCGCCATACGCTTCTGGCACGACCGGATATCGGACGCTAAATATACCTTGCCGTCAAATGGTGAATTCGATTTGGCGCGGCGAAAGTTCGGCGGCGTGGATCGGGCGTGGTCAAACGCGGAATTTAACCGCATGCTCGGCGAGTGCTGGAAAGCCGAACGGGAGGACTTTGAAGCCTGTATCGTGATCGCCCGCTATGCCGGACTCCGGCTGCACGAGGTCATGCGGATCGACACTGCCATTGCCCGTGCCGCGCTCAGAAACGGAGTCCTCACGATCAAGGGCAAAGGCGGTAAGCTGCGGGAAGTACCCATTCAGGAAACGATCCGCATTGAGCTCGAGAAGTTCCTGAAAATTACGCCTGCCGGGCACAAGCTGTTTGTACAGCAGGGCAAGCAGACGCACATCGCCAAAACCGAGCTTCAGAATTTTATCCACAGTCGCCGCAAGTTTGTTCAAGCCCCCGGCTCGGCCCGTCCGCTGACATTCCACGGCCTGCGCCATACCTACGCTCAGGAACAGTATCAGCGTTTTATTGAAGCGGGGCACAGCGCGGAACAGGCCCGGCGTGAGCTTTCCCAGCTGCTCGGCCACGAGCGCGAGGACGTGACACGCATCTATCTCGCCGGGCAGAAGGGCGGTGACGCCGATGTTTAACTGCTACCCTGATGTCGTAACCGTCGCAGACCTCGCAAAAATGCTCAAGGTCGGACGGAACACCGCCTACGAACTCGTGCGGGCGAATAGCATTCAGAGCGTAAAGATCGGTAAGAGCATCCGGATTCCGAAAGAATCCGTCATTCAGTATCTGGCGCGGAATAGCGCCAAAGACGATTAAAAGGTTATATTGATTTGTTGCCGCACACGAGCTAAAATATATATACCCAAATCTCGTGTGCGGCGGGGAAAGGAGTAAAAAATGCCTACTAAAAAGGCACATCGCCGCGGTAATAAAGAGGGCTCTATTTTTAAGCGAAACGACGGCAGATGGTCCGGTGCGGTTTTCCTCGGTTACAACGAGCTGGGAAAGCCGATTCGCAAATATTATTACGGCGCAACACGACAGGAGGTCGCTGAAAAAATCAGCGGCGCGGTGCATCAGGTGCTCACCGGCACAATGCCGGCTAAATCCCGAGCCGTGTCGCTGCAACAGCTAATAGACGAATATTTGTGGACATTCAAGAAGCCCTCGGTGTCCGACGTCACCTTCGAGTGGTATTTGAACATGGCGAGGACGCACATCAGTCCGGCGCTCGGCGAGTTGCGGCTAACGGACGTCACGGCGGCGCATATACAGAATCTCATCAACGCCATGCACGCCGCCGGGTTATCTTGCAAACTCGTTAAGGAGACGCGGGGCTTGCTGAATCAGGTCTTTATTCACGCGCTCGATGTGGATGCCGTTACAAAGAATCCTGTCTCGAAGACAAAGCTGCCGAAAGCCTCCCGCCTCAAGGCTGAACAGAAAGAGGACGCCAAGGTTATTCCTGTCACCGACCGCGCCCGGATTCTCGCCGCCGCTGAAGGCGACCTGCGCATGAAAACGGCGCTCACGGTGCTGATGTTCACGGGAATGAGAATCGGCGAATTTCTGGCGTTGACCTGGGGAAACGTAGACTTCAAAAATGGCGTCATTACTATTGATCGTGCTATTACGCATACCTGTGCTTATAACAGTGAGGGGCAGCTATCAGGACGGCAAACTGTCGTCGGCATAACAAAGACACAGTGCAGTACCCGTAACATCAAGGCAGCGTCCGCTGTTATGACGGTTTTGCGCGTATGGCGCACCTATCTGCCGAACCACTTCCGCCGAGAACCGGAGAACAACCCTACAGCGCCAAACGCCACGGTGTTCCCGAACGACTTGGGACAGATGCGCAGCTACAACGGCTTCCGCACAACCTACCGGCGTTTTATGAGCGAGCAGGGCCTTCCGAATTACCCCCTGCACAGTTATCGTCACACGTTTGCGACAATGCTGCTTGAAGCCGGGACAAATCCGAAGATTGTGCAGAAGCTCCTTGGCCACCGGGACATAGAAACAACTCTGGGGATATATTCTCATGTTCTCCCGGAGGTGTTCGACGGTGCCGCCGATACGCTGGCAAAGGTGTACAAGGACATGACGGCGTGAAAGGAACGGAAAAACGTCGATTAGCCTTAGAGCCGCAACGGATAACGGGAATATTTGCTGTCATAGCCTGTACAGAAGCTATTTTGACAGCAATTTGACAGCAAAAGACCAGATACAGCACGATATCAACAGGGACAGGAAGGGACATACATGTTGGTGCAAAATGAAAAAAGCCTTGTAACTCAAGGGTTACAAGGCTCGCATGGTGCGGGCATGGGGACTTGAACCCCAACGTGCGTATTGCACATAAGAACCTAAATCTTACATGTCTGCCAATTCCATCATGCCCGCATATATGAGCAGTCGCATGCGTTCCGGCTGCTTTTCTTGTCTTAATCCTTTGCTGAGGTGACGGCGCCTGAATCCGGCGAGTCTGCCGATTCTACCGCTTGCGCGGAGCGCCGCAACAGGATAAGCAACGGTGAAATGTTAGCATAGTGCGGGCGCGTTGTCAATGCCTTTTCCGGGGACGGCCGGCGGCGTTATCAGCCGGTAAAATCGCAAAGTGAATCCACAGCGGACGGACGGGCAGAATATTATCAGCCGCTTTTGTCCTTGGATTTGAAGACGACCGCAACCGCGAGACCCAAGAACACGGCCGCGCCTATTCCGGCGGCCGCGGCCGTGAAGCCGCCGGTGAATATGCCCAGGAAGCCCTCCTCCTGAACCGCCGCCTTCACGCCCTTTGCCAGCACATTGCCAAAGCCCGTCAGCGGGACGCTCGCGCCCGCGCCGGCCCATTCGACGAGCGGCCCGTAAAGTCCCAGTCCTCCAAGGACGACTCCGGCCACCACATACAGGCTCAGTATCCGCGCGGGTGTCAGTCTCGTCTTATCGATCAGCAGCTGCCCGACGGCGCACAGCAGTCCGCCGACCACGAAAGCCTTTATATAAATCAACAGCGTATCCGTCATAATCACCGCTTTCCGCAAATCATTTAAACCGGGTCTTTTGTATTTTCGATGGCGACCGCATGGCAGATGCCGAGCACGCTCTCGCCCTGCATCGCGGTCGTCGGGGACATCAAGGCGCCTGTCGCGCAGAAAAGCAGCCGTTTAAGCTCCCCGTTTTTCAGCTTCGGCAGAAAATGTCCGACAAGGACGGAGGCGCTGCAGCCGCAGCCGGAGCCGCCGGCGTGTACGTCCTGTGTCTCCCGGTCAAAAAGCAGCATACCGCAGTCCGCGCTGACCGGACCCAGGTCATAGCCCTGCCCGAGAGCCAGCTCCAGCAATATCCTGTGGCCGACCAGTCCCAGATCTCCGGTGACGATCCTGTCGTAATAGTCCGGCGCGCGGCCGGTATCCGCAAGATGGGCGCATATGGTCTCCAGCGCCGCAGGCGCCATTGCGCTGCCCATATTCGCGGCGTCACGGATACCCGCGTCAACGATTTTTCCCGGCGTCACATGCGTGATATACGGCCCTTCTCCCGCGTTTGTGATGATCAGCGCGCCCGCGGCCGTCGCCGTCCATTGCGCGGTCGGCGTCCTCTGCCCGCCATAGGCCAGCGGCAGACGGAACTGCCTTTCCGCCGAGCAGTAGTGCGAGGCTGTCATGGCGCAGACCGTTTCCGCAAAACCGCCGTCAAGCGTCATCGCGGCCAGCGCCAGCGACTCGGACATCGTGGCGCAGGCGCCGAACAGCCCGAACAGCGGGACGCCGCTTTCGCGCACCGCATATTCCGAGCCGACGCATTGGTTCAGCAGATCCCCGGTGAAAATAAACTGTATATCCTCCGCCGTCAGGCCCGCCTTGTCAAGAACAAGGTCAAAGCACTTTTTAAGCATGGCGCTTTCGGCGCTCTCCCAGCTCTTTGCGCCGAAGTAGCTGTCCGCACTCAGAAAATCGAAGCTTCCGGCGAGCGGCCCGTCAGCCTCCATCTTTCCGCCGACCGAGGCGGAATATGCAATGCAGGGGGGATTTTGCAGGCGCAGCGTCTGCTTTCCCACACGCTTTTTCGACATTTTATCATCTCCCGTCAGGCTTCGCCTTTATCTTGCCCTGAAACGCGTTTTCTATCAGCGTTTCCGCGCTCAGCCGAAAGGAAGCAGCATGCGGCACGGTTTTTCGCCTTATCCTCCGCGCTGAGCTTGCGCGGGACAGGGGAATACGCTATAATCGTCCATAGAATCGGATAGATTCGGCAGCCTGCGCTGTGAATACAGGTTCTAAACAGGTTCTAAAGGTCAGGATTATGAGAAAAAGCGGCGTGCTCATGCATATCAGCTCGCTTCCCTCACGCTGGGGCATCGGCTCTCTGGGAGATGAAGCGATAAAATTCGTCGATTTTCTGGCCGCGGCCGGCCAAAGCTTCTGGCAAGTGCTGCCCGTCTCGCCGACAGGCTTCGGCGATTCGCCTTACCAGGCGTTTTCTTCCATTGCGGGGAACCCCTATTTTATTGATCTCGACCTGCTGTGCCGGGACGGGCTTCTGGAGAAACCGGAGTACGCCGGCCTAGACTGGGGCAGCGATCCCGAGCGTGTGGATTACGGCCGTATGAGCCAAAACCGCCCCCAGGTGCTCAGAAGGGCCGCCGGCCGGCTGCTGCGCGCAGATGACGGCGAATTCCGCGGCTTCTGCGCCGAAAACAGCGCATGGCTTGACAGTTACGCCCTGTTTATGGCGATCAAGGACAGCCGGGGCGGCCGCTCATGGGAAAACTGGGAGGAACCGCTCAGGCTTTCGCGGCGCGGCGCTTTAGACGGCGTGAGGGCGTCGCTTCAAAACGCTGTCGACTTTCACCGCGCGGTGCAGTTTTTCTTTTTCCGGCAATGGGACCGGCTGAAGCGCTACGCGAACGGCCGCGGCGTCTCAATCATCGGCGATCTCCCGATATACGCGGCGGCAGACTCCGCCGATGTCTGGGAAAATCCCCGGCTGTTCAGGCTGGACGACTCGCTCCGTCCCGTCGACGTGGCCGGCTGCCCGCCGGACGGCTTTTGTCCGGGCGGCCAGCTCTGGGGAAACCCGCTCTACCGCTGGGAGGAACACCGGAAAGACGGTTTCAGCTGGTGGGCAGACCGGATAAAGCGCCAATTCGCGCTGTTCGACCTGCTCAGGATCGACCATTTCAGGGGGTTCGCGGGCTATTACGCAATCCCTGCCGGCGCGCGGACGGCGCAGTCCGGGCATTGGGAAAAAGGGCCGGGAATGACGCTTTTTTCCGCCGTCGGGCGCGCGCTCGGCGCTATGCCCATCATTGCGGAGGATCTGGGCTTTCTTGACGATTCGGTCCGCAGCCTCCTCGAGGAGAGCGGCTTTCCCGGAATGCGGGTGATGCAGTTCGCCTTCAGCCCCGAAGAGGACAGCCGCTATCTCCCGCACAATTATGTGCAAAACTGCGTCGCCTATACCGGCACGCATGACAATACCACCGCCCGCGGTTGGTTCGAGAGCGCCCCGCAGGCCGAGCTTAGCAAGGCCCTGGACTATCTGCGCATACGCGGGGACGAAAGGCCGGAGCGCGCCATGCTCCGCGCGCTCTGGGGCAGTGCCGCCGGACTTGTGATCGCGCCTGTGCAGGACCTTCTCGGTCTCGGGCCGGAGGCGAGAATGAACACGCCCGGCACGCTCGGCGGCAACTGGCAGTGGCGCCTGCGACCCAATTCCGGGCTTGCGGAACGCGCCGGCCGGCTCAGAAGCCTGACGGCGCTTCACGGCAGACTGTAGGAGATCGGTCTTTGGCACCTTAGAACAGCGTCATAGCGAGGTAAACCTTGTCCCGGTCGTCCTGCGAAATGCCCAGATACCGGCGCGTGATTTCAAAGGAACTATGATTATAGATGTCCATCAGCATAACGGGCTGCACCCCGGCCTTCCACGCGAAGTAACCGAAGGTTTTACGCAATGAATGACAGGC
>JAISDV010000008.1 GCA_031264545.1 Oscillospiraceae bacterium
GCGTTTTTTATAGCTTGCCACAGGCAAGCTATAAAAAAATCCCCCCTTTTTGTGGTATGGACAGTGTATCGCATACCTGCATAAGAGAGGATGTAACGCTTTGCCTCAAAAGTTACGTAATTTTTGTTATTGTACAACGCGTTAAGTTGGCTTATACAATGACAGCCGGCACCGACGACTATTTATATGCCGCCGCCCTATTGTTCCCCATACCGGATATCTTCCTAATGCCGGTCATTGCCCGTACGCCTTAATCAGAGCGTACATCTTCATATCCAGTACTTCACCATTCTTGACCGCGTTGCTTCGGAGCGTACCCTCGTACTGAAAGCCCGCCTTCTCGAGCACACGGCAGGACGCGGCGTTATAAGCGAAGGGCGAGGCATATATCCGAATAATGTCTGTGCCGTCAAAAACGTGACGACAGACCAGCTTGACGGCGGCGGTGCATATGCCTTTGCCCCAGCCGCCCTCGCCGACGCAATACCCTATTTCAGCGGTTCGGCTATAGATGTTGGCTTGCCGAAACGCGCCAATGCTGCCGGCAACTTTTCCATCCGCGATTATCGCGAAGGCAAAGGCGCCGCCTTGCCCGGCGCTCAGCGTACCGCTGATAAATTCCGCGCCGTCCTTTTCGGTGTAGGGAAACGGAATACCATCGCGCAGCTTGTCCTGCACCTTTTTATTGTTCATTATGACGGCGACATCAGCGGCGTCGCTCAGCCGCCACGGGCGTATGGAGACAGCCACTTCCGTTTCCTCACTTTCGGCTTAAGCTGCGCGCAGGAAGCCTCGCGCTGCGGGCTCAATGCCGGCCGCAGCCACAGCCGCCCTCGTGGTGATGGTGTTCACCTTTATGCCCTCTGCAGCCGCAGCCGCCTTCATGCCGGTGTCCATGCTGGCCGCAGCTGTCTTCCGTGCCGAATGCCAGCGTCCCGGCAAGCAGTGCTTCAACGGCTTTATCGGCGTCACCGGAGACGCCGGCGGCAAGCCTGATTCCGATCTCTGAGAGCGCGGCCTTTGCCCCGCCGCCGATACCGCCGCAGATCAGGGCGTCAACGCCGAGCGCTTTCAGCGCTCCGGCGAGCGCGCCGTGGCCGCTGCCGCCGGCATCAACGAGCGACGCAGTCTGAATTCCGCCGTCTTCGATGTCGTAGACCTTGAAGCGCTCCGTCTGGCCGAAATGCTGGAACACCTGTCCGTTCTCATAGCTTACCGCTATTCTCATAATCGTTTCCTCGCTTTCAAAATTTCCTCCGCATGAAGCCGGCCGCCCGTACCTGACAGCTCACGCGCCCTCGCCGGCCGAACGGCACCTGTTTCTTTGACAATGTCCGCAGGCACAGCTCTCGCTGCCGCACAGGACATAGCTTCCGCCGCCGATATTGAGCGTTCTCCCCCTGACGAGACACTCGGCCAGCTTCTCCCGCGCGCTGTTGTAGATCGTCTGCACCGTGGTCCTGGCTACGCCCATGAACCGGGCGCAGTCCTCCTGGCTCAAGCCCGCGAGATCAATCAGGCGTATCGTCTCATACTCGTCCACAGTCATGCCGACCGGGGCGTGCTGCCCACATCCGCCGTCCAGCGGACCAAAGCTGCGCCGCTCCGGCATACAGCAGACCCGGCGGCACTTTCTCGGTCTCGCCATTTCAGTCCCTCCCGCAGCACATTATTGACATATGCCATTTATAGCATAGTTAATGGCATATGTCAATAATAAAACACTTCTTTACATGAACTTCGGCAACCTTTTTACGTCGCCGTTTATTGGGGGCCAAGCATCAGCGGCTGGAGCTGCCGTCCTGCCAGCGCCGCCTCGACCGTGTCGCCCAAAAGCGACAGATCCGCCACGATCGAAGCCGGCTTGCCCCGGGGATCATCCTGTCTAAAGGGGACGAAATAGACGTTTTTCCGATTGAGCAGCTCGCCGATATTTTTCGCGTTCGCGGCCAGCGCGTCGTTGGTGGATATGGCAATCACCAGCGGCCTGCCGTTTCGCAGATGTGCCTTGCCGGCCATAGTCACGGCGCTGTCCGTTATGCCGCAGGCGAGCTTTGCAAGGGTATTTCCCGTACAGGGCGCGACCGCCAGAACGTCAAAGAGCTTCTTTGGCCCGATCGGCTCGGCGGCTGTGATCGAGCGGATGATTTCTCCGCCCGTGATTCCCTCCAGCCGCTTCCTCATGGTTTCCGCACAGCCGAAGCGCGTGTCCGTCTCCGCGGCGCTCTCGGACATTACCGCTGTCAGCCCGTACGTTTTCGTGAGGCTTTCGGCTATCGGCATAATCTTATCAAAGGTGCAGTACGAGCCGCAGATCGCAAGGCCCAGTTTAATTTTCGGCATGAGTTGGGACCCTCCTATAAGCTCGGGGCCGCATCAGAGCTCCCCGCGTTTTTCCCGCATGATATTAAGAATCGTTTCCATGATGATTTTTCCCGCGGTAACGGGGGCGGTTTCCGCAGGAAGCCCCAGTGCCCAGATAAGCGCGACGTCGAGATCTTTGGCCGCCTCAAAATCGAAACCGCCGGGCCGGGAGGCCAGGTCAATGCACAGTGCGTCTTTTTTCAGCTGCGCAAGCTGCCTGCGTCCGAGGACGCGCGCGGGAACTGTGTTTATCACCGTATCAAAGCGCCCGAGCCCCGCGCCGAGCGTGCGCGTATCCAGCGCCTCACAGCCCGCCGCGCGGATATAGGCCGCATCTCCCGGGGTGCGCGCCGAAGCCGCGACATGCGCGCCAAGCGCCAGAAGGCGCGCGGAGAGCATTTTGCCTATACGGCCGTAGCCGATCACGAGCACGCGGCTTTCCCAGATCGTTACCGGCGAGTGTTCGAGCAGCACCGAGAGCGCGCCCTCGGCCGTTGCAAGCGCGTTCAGGGCGACGAGCTCCTCGCGCGCATAATAATCGACAAAATCCAGCCCAAGCGTTTTAATCGTTTCGCTGAGCTTTTCTCCGGGCATCCCGCCGCAGACGACAGCGCTTTGGGGCAGGGTACGCAACAGCGCCTCAGCATCGTGGCGGAAAGCGCTGTAGGGCGCATTCAGGCTGCCACGCATATCCAGAACAGGCAGCGGCAGTATGACGCAGGCGGCGTCCTGAGCGGAAACGCACGGTGCGAGCGCACAGCTTTTGATCATACCGGCGGGTGCTTTGTCAAGCGCGAAGCAGTATATCTCGTGGCCTTCGCGCTCAAGCATAGCCGCGAGATGGATTATCCGCATATCGCCGCCGACAACAAAGAATTTCATCGCACTACCTCCTCTCTGTTTCGATATATCCTATGACGCTTTTTGATTTAAGTGAAAACCGACAGGTCCGCACGGGCGGTGATCCGGCTTGTTTTTTCCGCTTTTTCTGCTTTTCCGAATTCTTTCGATGACAAAGCGCCGGAGATCCTATATAATAGAAAAAATACAGGCTGGAGGAAAACATGCGAAAGCTTATCGCGGTCGAGGGGCTTCATAAGTCCTATGGCAGCATCAAGGCTGTTAACGGGCTGGATTTTTATGTGGAGGAAGGCACGCTCTTCGCCTTCCTCGGCCCGAACGGCGCGGGGAAATCCACAACGATCGATATCCTCTGCACCTTTCTGAAGCCCGACGCGGGGAAAATCTCAGTGGGCGGCTTTACGCTTGGAAAAGACGACAGCGAAATCAGGAAAATCATCGGCGCGGTTTTTCAGAACGGCGTGCTCGACGCGCTTCTTACGGTAGAGGAAAACCTGCGCGTTCGCGGCGGTTTCTACGGGCTGAAGGGACAGGCGCTTAAAAACGCCGGCCGCGCGGCCGCGGAGACCACCGGCGTGACGGAGCTGCTCAAGCGGCCCTACGGAAAGCTCTCCGGCGGACAGCGCAGACGCTGTGACATTGCGCGCGCGCTGATAAATACCCCAAAGCTCCTTTTCCTCGACGAGCCGACCGCCGGTCTTGACCCGCAGACCCGGAAATATATCTGGGATACGATAAGCGGAATCCGAAAAAAGAACGATATGACCATTTTCCTCACGACGCATTACATGGAGGAGGCTGCGGGCGCGGATTATGTCGTCGTGATTGATAACGGTGAAATTTCCGCGAAGGGCACGCCTTCCGAGCTGAAGGAGCGCTATTCAAACGACAGGCTTGTGCTCTCCGCCCGCGACACCGGCGCGCTGGCCAGCGCGCTCCGGGAGCAAGGGCTTCCCTTTAAGGCCGCGGCCGACACGCTGACGCTTGCCCTGTCCGCCACGCGCGACGCCCTGCCGGTGATCGACGGCTGCCGCGGACTGTTTGACAGCTTCGAGGTCATCAAGGGAACCATGGACGATGCGTTTATCGCGATCACGGGAAAGGAACTGAGAGAATGACCGGCTTTGGCTTCAGAAATCTCAAGGTGTTTTTCAAGGATAAAAGCGCCGTATTCTTTTCTCTGATCGCGGTGTTCATCATCATCGGGCTTTATGTCCTTTTCCTAGGTGATGTCTGGACGGAGAGCCTCGGCGAGCTTCCCGGCGTTCGCGCCCTGATGGACAACTGGATCATGGCCGGGCTGCTCGCCGTCACTTCTGTCACGACGACTATGGGCGCTTACGGGACGATGGTTCAGGACAGGGAAAAAAAGCTTGTGAAGGATTTTAAGGCTTCGCCGGTCAGCAGCCACAGTATCGTCGGCGGCTATATCGTCGGCGCCGTCGTTATCGGCGTCATGATGAGCTTGATTACACTCATCCTCGCGGAGCTTTATATTCTCTCCGGGGGAGGCGGGCTGCTGCCGGCTATGGCCGCGCTCAAGGTTTTGGGACTGATTCCGGTGACTACGCTCTGTAATTCCGCCATCGTCCTGTTCATTGTCTCATTTTTCAGAAGCAGTAACGCCTTTGCGACGGCCAGCACGATCATCGGAACGGTCATCGGCTTTCTGACCGGTATCTATCTGCCGGTCGGTCAGCTTCCGGCGGGCGTGCAGTGGGCGGTGAAGCTCTTTCCCGTCTCCCACGGCGCGGCGCTTTTCCGCCGGGTAATGATGGAAGGACCGCTTGAGACGAGCTTCGCCGGCGCGCCGGCTGAGGCCGTGACGGAATTCCAGGATATGATGGGCGTTACGATCAGATTCGGAGATGCCGAGATCGGCACGGCCGCGAGCCTTATGATACTTCTTGCGACCGCCGCGGTTTTCTACGCGCTCGCGATATGGAAGCTCTCGAGAAAAAGCGGGTAAAAATCCGGCTTGCGGCTTTTTTCAGTCCGTATTATAATAAGATCTGTCGGAATTCCGCAGGTCCTGCGGGAAGCGGACAATACAAAAGCGATAAACAAGGAATCTGACTATGCTGAATTTCAAGCCTGTTACACAGCGTGACGGCGCAAAGCTTCGCCGATATTATAAAGACTGCAGCTATGGCCTTTGCGAATATGCCGTCGGAACCAAGCTCATGTGGCGGCCCGTGCTCCATCCCGCGTGGACGGAAGCCGGCGGCTGCCTGATCGTCAAAAACGAAATGGACGGACGCGTGCTTTTTGACTACCCCGTTCCGGGACTGGAAGGGAACGAGGAGACCGCGCTTCGGGAAATCGAGAGCTACTGTATCAAACGGGGCGTCCCCCTCGTGATTTCTGTTGTGCCGGACGCCAAGGCGCCCGTGCTGCTCGCGCGCTACCCTTACGTCAAGGTCAGCAATATCAGGACCTGGCGGGACTATATCTACAACGCTGAGGATTTGCAGAATTTTACAGGGCGCCGGTACAACGGACAGAGAAACCATGTTCGGAAATTTCGCAAATCCTATCCGGCCGCGGCTTTCCGCCCGCTCACGGAGGCCGATTTTCCGGCGATCGAGGCGTTCTGGACGCGCTTTGAGGAAGAATTTGAAAAAGACGATTTTAAAGCCGAAAGAGAGCTCGCTCTCGCAAAAAAGCTGCTGCGCCTGTTGAAAAAGCCGTGGTTCTGCGCGGGCGGCATTTTCGACGGCGAGAAGCTTATCGCCCTGTCGCTTGCGGAAAAGTGCGGACAGACACTCATCATCCATATTGAAAAGGCCCTCTACTCCTATGAGGGCGCCTATCCCACGCTTGTGCAGGCCTTCGCAAGCTGTTTCGGCCGGGGCGTCAGGCTTATTAACCGCGAGGACGACTCGGCCGACCGCGGACTGCGCACTTCCAAGCTGCAATACGGGCCGGTTAAGCTCGCGCCGAAATATTACATCGAACCGCTTAACGAGCTTTTGTGCCATGTGAGGGATATTCCGGCGCTGACGACCCGGCGCCTGACCCTCTCGAAGCTCACCAAGGCGGATATCCCCGCTTATAACGCGCTGGTGCTCGACGCCGGCCGAAACCGTTATTGGGGTTATAACGACGTCGGGGGCCTGGGCGGTCCGGTCAAAAATGACAGCTTTTTCAAGATCGCCAGGGACGATTTCAAAAACTGTGCGGCGGTCAATTTCGCCGTCCGTCTGGATGGGCGCTTTATCGGGGAGGCTGTGCTCTATAATTTCAATTACAGGGGCGACGCGGAGCTTGGCTGCCGCATTGACGCTGAGTACGCCGGAAACGGTTACGGCACGGAGGCCTTCGCCGTGGTCGCCGACTGGGCGCTCTATCAGGTCCACCTTACCCGGGTCATCGCAAAATGCTACAAGGACAATGGCCCCTCGTTCAAAATGCTCTCCGCCGTCATGAAGAAATCCGGCGAGGACGAGACGTTTTTCTACTTTGAAAAGCTGGTCTGACCGGCCCGAACGGACAAAAAGCACAGGCCGCGCCGTACTGAAACGTGCGGCGCGGTCTGTGCTCAGAGGAAAAAGAACGTATCGCGTTCGTTAAATGATTTCGGAAAAAGCCTGGATACGGGTCTGCGCCTGCGCTTCGGCATTCTGGTCGATTTCCATGTAAAGCGCGGGGATGCCCTTATCCTCCAGCGCCTGCTTGAGCAGGGGATAGTCGTACTCCTCTGGGTCGCAGAACTTCATCATGCAGACCACTACGCCCTTGACGCCGTACTTTTCCACCTCGTCAAGAATCATGCCGATACGCGTCTTTTCAGGATCATAGGCCAACGAACAGCCCTCGAAAATCTGCCACCATTTGGCGAGCCTGCAGAGCGGCGCGCCGCCCTCCTCCGGCACGTCATAGCGGAATTGCCGCGTTTCCTGCGCAAGGTCGTCCGCCGCGACGGCAAGGCCGCAGTCGGCAAGAATCCTGAGCATGGCCTCGTCGTCGGCCATGATGCCCGTCAGCAGGACGCGCTTGCCTTTTTTGCTTTCCGGGAGCGCCTCAAGCGCGTCGCACAATTCGTTTACCAACGCCGTATGCGCCGGCTTTTCCATAAAATAGCCGCTTTTTATCACAGCGTGACGGGCCGAGGGGCTGATCACATCTGTGTGCGCGGCAGAAAGTCCGACGAAACGGCGCAGGGCGCCCCGATTGGCGTTGAACACCGTGATGGCCTCGGCGATGGCTTCGTCCGAAACCTTTGTGCCGCTCAGCTCCTCGAGCGCGCTGAGTACCCGTCCGTATTCGCTTTCGAGGAACTGCACGCCCGCTTCGATTTTCCGCATCTGCGGATGGGCAAACTGGATGTGCTTAATGGCCGGCACCGCCACCTTGAAATTTTGGCTGAGACACTTGAGCGTGTCGCAAAGGGACGGGAAAATGACCGCGTCAAGGTCCTTATAGGTTCCGTTCAGACCGTACTCAAGGCCGCTCATCAGCACAGAACAGCAAAAAGCGGGGACGTATTCCTTCGCCCGGCTGATTTCCGTCTGTCCGCCCCAGAGGCCGATCGGGAACATACCCGCAGCATAGACCAGCTCCGCGGGGACGTATTCCGGGAAGCAGCCGACCGCCATCCGGCCTGTGCGTGCCTTGAACGTCTGCAGCTGGCGCAGCGGATGCTTTGCGGCGTCGATCAGAAGGTCAAGGATTTCATTATAAGCGCTCATTTTCCCGCCTCCTTTTTCTCTTCAGCCATGACTTCCTTCAGCCCGTCGATCCGCGTGGCAAACTGGGCCTCGGAGAAGCCGCGCGGGTCCGCCTGGTCGCCGTCGAAGATCGCGTAGGGCTTGCCGGTCTTTTCGGCGGTGCGCCGCGCGATGGTGTACTGCATCATATCCCAGACCTTACAGCTCCGGTTCATGTGGTAGAGCGCGCCGTCGCAGCCGTTTTGCTCCATCAGGCCGGCCCGGCCGTCGACGTGGTACTCGATACAGCGGGTATTCGCCGTTCCGGCGTAGCCGCGCGCCATACCCTCGAGCGTCGGCTCGTCGTAATAGACGGCGAAAGCGTCCGGGTAGGTGCTGGCATTCATGTTCATGCCGTTTTTGACGAGGGTTTTTGCCGTAAAGCCCAAAAACGGCCAGACAGCGATGCCATCCCACATGACGCGGAATTCCTCCTCGCCCTTGAATTTCGTTTCGCCCGCTTCGGTGAGCTTTTTATGCTCCTGCGCCAGCAGCTCGAACACCTGCTTCGAGCTCTCCTTGCCGCGGGCGCAGACGATAAGCGCCATGTAGTTGAACATGCTGAAGCCGTTCATCGGCGAGGGGCGGCTTCTGAGCCAGCTCATGGCCTCCTGCCAGGCACGGGAGTTTTCGTTCGAGATCTTCATAACCTCGCGCAGGCGCTCATAATCCATTTTCTTCCCGGCGACCGCCTCGAGCTGGCCGATAGCGTGCTCGAGCTGGGCCTTTATGTAGTCTACGCGCGCCTGATCCGGCTCATACTGGTCGTTGAAGGGAATATCGACCAATATCATCGGGATGCCGAGGTTTTTCGAGAGGTTTTCATACCACTTGACGACCTCGCTGCAGATGTTGTTGCAGCAGCAGATAAAATCCGGCATCGGGATGGTCAGCGACTCCGCGTAGCCCTCCTCGGCATAGCCAAGATTCAGGCGCGCATAGGCGCAGAGGTCGATGGAATACCCCTTGCCCTCGGCAATGTCGATAAACTTGGGCGATTCCTTTCGCGCGGAGACCGCGCAGCAGTGATTTTCGGGATAGACATAGTCGAGATCGAGCGCCTCGACGATTTCCTGGGGAAAAATCGAGGTGAGCCAGCCAATGGGCTTGCCCTCCATCTTTTTCTCAAAAGCGTTCTGGTAATGCTCCATCTGGAGCATGTTCAATACTTCGACCGAACTGACTTCGTTCAAAATGCATTCTCCTTTCACTTAAGCTTTATCGCCTCGTCATAGGCGAAAAGGGCGGCGCCTAACGCGCCTGTGAGCTGGGGCAGGGGCGCTGGAATGATCGGCGTTTCCAGAATCTCGTTCATGGCCCGCACGACACCCGCATTCTGCGCCACACCGCCGGTGATGACGACCTCCGGCACGATACCGACGCGCCGGGCAAGCCCCGCGACCCGGTTTGCAACCGACATGTGTATCCCGGCCGCAATATCCTCGCGCGTTTTACCCGCCGCAAGCTGCGAGATGACCTCGGACTCCGCAAAGACCGTGCAGACATTGCTGATCGACACCCGCTCGGTTGAGCGCGCGGAAAGCTCCGCCAGGTCTTCCACCCCGACCTCGAGCACCCGCGCCATGACGTCGAGGAAGCGCCCGGTTCCGGCTGCGCACTTGTCGTTCATAACAAAGCCCGTAAGCGTCCCCGCGGGACTGAGCTTCAGGGCCTTCGCGTCCTGGCCTCCGATATCGATGATCGTCCGCGCGCCCGGCACGAGAAAGTGTACGCCCCTGGCGTGGCAGCTCAGCTCGCTGATCTGGTTATCCGCCCTGTCGAAGGTGAGCCGCCCGTAGCCTGTGACCACGACACGCGAGACCTCGCCGAGGCTCAGCCCGGCAGCCCGGAAAACATCCTCATAGACCCGTCCGGGACCGCTCGTACCTGTCCCCGTCTGGATGACGGAGCTGCCGGAAATCTCTTTTCCGTCCCTGAGCGCGACCGCCTTGCAGGCCGTCGAGCCGATGTCGATTCCTAACGTGTACAAATGCGCTTCACTCATCAGCCGACGATGACCTTTTCTTCCCTGAGCTTTTCGATTTCCGCCTCGCTCATGCCCAGGCTCTTAAGAATTGCAACGGAATCGCAGCCGATACCACCGGGCAGCTTGCTGTAATCGTATATATCCATACTCCCGAAACGCACCGGCGTTGTCGCAAGAACACCCGTGTTGCCGTTGGTGTAATTGAGCTTTTTCAGGAAAGTATTGGCATAGGCCTGCTCGTCCTTGAGCACGTCCTGCCAGGTACAGACGATTTCGCCCGGGACATTGGCCTTGTCGAAGATTTCTTTCCATTCCGCCGAGGGCTTCTGGATAAATTTTGCGTCGAACATCTGGACGATCTCCTCGATGTTCATGAGCATCCCCATGATCGAGCTGTATTCCTCGTTCTCGGCCAGCTCGTCAAGCTCCAGCGCACGGGCGGCCCTCGCAAAATATGTCACATAGTCCGGCGTTCCCAGATAATACCACACGCCGTCCGAGCACTGGTAGGTATTGACGAGGGGCGTCAGCGGATGGGTGCGGGTATAGGGATACAGGCTGGCGTAGGGCTCGGCCGAAAGCGGCACGGCAAAGGCAAAGATACCGCAGTGATAGAGACTGACGTTGACATAGTCGCCCTGACCGATCTTTTCCCGCTTGTACAGCGCGGCCGAAATGCCGCCGGCCAGGAACATGGCAAGCTGATTGTCGCCAAAGCCGGGCGCGTTGATGGTCGGAGGACCGTCGCCATCCGCCATGGCGCGCATGAAGCCGCTGCGCGCGAAATAGGTCGTAAAGTCGAAGGCGGGGCGGGCGGCGTCCGGTCCCTTCTCTCCGAAGCCGAGGATATGCGCAAAAATCAGGCGGGGATTTTTGGTCTTCAGCGTTTCATAGTCGAGATCCATGGCTTCCAAGGCATCCTTGCGGAAATTCGTGATAAAGACATCCGCTTCGCCGACCAGCTTTTGCACGATCGCCTTGCCCTCCTCGGTCCTCTGATTCAGGGCGATAATGCGTTTGTTCGAGTTCATAACGAAGAACGGGGGGTTCTCCTCCTCATCTGTAGGGGCGAGCATGTTCGCGCCCAAAACACGCACGGGGTCTCCCTTGCAGCTTTCGATCCGGATAACGTCCGCGCCCCAGTCGCCAAGGACACGCGCGCACATCGGACCCGCCACATAGGTGGACATATCCACCACCTTGATGCCGGACATAATCTTCTCTGACATAAGCTACCTCCATAA
>JAISDV010000022.1 GCA_031264545.1 Oscillospiraceae bacterium
ATCAGGCCATACTGGACGGGGAGGCGCATGTAAAAAACATCGCCTTCATAACCACGCTTGCCGGCTTTGTCCACTGGGCGCTCACAGGCGAAAAGGCGCTGGGCGTGGGCGACGCTTCCGGCATGTTCCCCATAGACAGCGAAGCCAAGGACTATAACGCCGCCATGGCGGAGAAATTCGACGCGCTTATCTCAAGCGAAGGCTTGGCCTGGCGTCTTAAGCAGATCCTGCCCCGCGTCCTTCCGGCGGGAGAGCCCGCCGGACGACTGACGCGCGCGGGCGCGGCGCTCCTTGACCCCGGCGGCACGCTCGGGGCCGGCATCCCCTTCTGCCCGCCGGAGGGCGACGCGGGAACGGGGATGGTCGCGACAAACAGCGTCCGCAAGCGGACGGCCAACGTGTCGGCGGGCACCTCGATATTCGCCATGGCGGTCCTGGAAAAGCCGCTCTCCCGCGTCTGCCCCGAGATCGACATGGTAACGACCCCCGCCGGCGCGCCCGTCGCCATGGTCCACTGCAACACCTGCACCTCCGAGCTGAACGCCTGGATGGCTATATTCCGCGAGGCCGCGGAGAGCGTCGGACAGGCCGCGGACACGGACGCGCTGTACACCGCCCTCTTTAATAAGGCCCTGGAGGAGGACGCGGACTGCGACGGGCTGCTTCTTTACAACTACCACGCCGGCGAGCCGCTCACGGGCTGCGCGGCGGGAAGGCCGCTTTTCGTCCGCGCGCCGGACAGCCGCTTCACCCTCTCAAACTTCATGCGCGCCCAGCTCTATTCCTGCCTTGCGACCCTAAAGCTCGGAATGGACCTTCTCCAAAAGGAACAGGTCGTCCTCGACGTGCTTTTAGGCCACGGCGGTTTTTTCAAAACCGAGGCCGTCGGCCAGCGTATAATGGCCTCCGCCCTTGCTGTTCCCGTCACGCTGATGGAGACGGCGGGCGAGGGCGGCCCCTGGGGAATGGCGCTTCTGGCGCTGTACATGCAAACCAAAGCCGGCGGCGAGAGCCTCGAGGCTTTTCTTGCCGACAAAATTTTTGCCTCGGCCCCGGTCCTTACCGTCGAGCCCGACAAGGAAATTTCAAAAGGCTTTGAAAAATTTATGGCGCGGTACATAAAAGGGCTGCCCCTTGAGCGCGCCGCCATCGGGATTCTTTAAGAACTTATTCTAAGGAATGGTCATAACTATGTTAAAAAACTACGAATTTTGGTTTATCACCGGAAGCCAGTTTCTTTACGGCGGCAAGGCGCTTCGCCAGGTGGCGGAAAACAGCCGGGAGATGATCGGCGCGCTGAACGCGGGCGGTTTCCTGCCCTGCCCTGTGGCGGACAAAGCCGCCATAGTGACAAACCGGAGCGCACAGGAGATTATAAGGGAGGCAAACCGCGACGAAAGCTGTGCCGGAATAATCGGCTTTTGCCACACCTTCAGCCCGTCCAAGATGTGGATAAACGCTCTCTGCGCCCTGCAAAAGCCCTATCTGCACCTCCACACCCAGTTCAACGCGTCCATACCCAACGAAGAGCTCGACATGGACTACATGAACCTCCATCAATCCGCCCACGGCGACCGCGAGCATGGCTTTATCGGCGCAAGGCTGCGTATGCCGCGGAAGGTCGTCGTCGGCTACTGGAAGGACAAGGCCGTTCAGGAGAAGATCGGCAAATGGATGCGCGCGGCTGTCGGCGCGGCTGTCTCGAGGGACCTGAAGGTTATGCGCTTCGGCGACAATATGCGCGAGGTGGCCGTAACCGAGGGCGATAAGGTCGAGGCGCAGATTAAGCTCGGCTGGCAGGTGAACACATGGCCCGTCGGCGCGCTTGCCGAGGCTGTGAGCGCCGTCACAGAGGCGGAAATCGACGCCAAAATGGCGGAGTACAGCGAAAAATACGACTTTGCCACGGACGACATCGAGACTGTCCGCTATCAGGCCCGCGAAGAAATCGCTATAAAAAATATGCTCGACGGCGAAGGGGCGCTCGCCTTTTCCAACACCTTCCAGGACCTTTACGGCATGGCGCAGCTCCCCGGCCTGGCTACCCAGAATCTCATGGCCGCCGGCTACGGCTACGGCGGCGAGGGAGACTGGAAGACGGCGGCGATGACCGCGATCATGAAGGCCATGGGCGAGGGCCTGGGCGGCGGCAGCGCCTTTATGGAGGACTATACCTACGACCTGGAAAAGGGCCTGTCCCTGGGCGCGCACATGCTCGAGGTCTGCCCAAGTCTCGGCGCGGGCAGGGCGAGAATCGAGGTCCACCACCTCGGCATAGGCGGAAAAAATCCCCCCGCCCGCCTGGTGTTCGAGGGTAAGGCGGGCGCGGCGATCGTGGCCAGTCTCGTGGATATGGGCGGCAGGCTCCGCCTGATCGTTCAGGACGTTCAATGCGTCAAGCCAAGCCAGACCATGCCGAACCTCCCCGTGGCGCGGGTCATGTGGAAGCCGGAGCCGAGCCTGACCGTGGGCGCGGAGTGCTGGATACTTGCCGGGGGCGCTCACCACACCGTTCTCAGCTACGATTGCGACGCGGAGATGATGCGCGACTGGGCGCGGATAATGGACATTGAATTTGTACACATAAACAGGGACACCGACCCCATAAAATTCGAACAGGCGCTGCTACTGGCCGATTTGATCTGGAAACTGAAATAAGAGATGCTGCCGCAATCCCCCAGTCCGGCAATAGGCGCAAAGGAAGCCGCGGGAGGCTGTCCGGTTTGCCGCAAAACAGTCTGCGCCGCGCCGAGCGTGTCACGCCCGGCGCGCCTTGTGCATAAGCGTATTCATCATAGCGCGAAGCGCCGTCAGGGCGGTCCTTCCTTCGGGGAGGCGCTTTCCTTTTCCGCCATGATCTCCCGGACTATGCTCTCGATGTCCGCTGCGACTGCGCCGTCAAACGCTTCGGTATCCGGCTCCTCGGCGCGCTTCCGCGCTTCCGCGGTCCGAACGCGCCGTTTTTGAGCTTTCCGCTCTTTTCCGGGCTTTTCCCGCGCTGCCGCAGGCTGTTTGACATCCCGGCCGGCGCGTCTTTGCGCCCGGCGCGCTTTCCATGCGGCCTGCCGGGCATACCGGTCGTCCCATGCGTCCCAAAGCCCGGATTTCAGCCTTTTGGCCCTTGCGCGCAGGCGTATAAAAAGCCGTACGAGCAGGATGCCCAGGCAGACGAGCGGATACAGCGCGAGCAGCGCGACGCAGGCATACAGTCTCGCGATGTAGACCTCGCTGATCCGCGCGGCGTTCTCCCAGTAAGGATAGCTGACGCCGTTCGCGGAAATCGCGCGGTCTCCGAAATTTGTAAATATACTGAAAATGCTCTGGAAGCTGTATCTGCCGCTGTTTTCGACGACGACTCCGCCGTCGTTTTCAAAGCTTTCCTGAACAAAGGTTTTGGCAAAGCCCGTGAGCGGATCCGGCATCGCGAGCTCATAGCTGCTTATGCCGGTTTCCGAATCCGCCCTGAGCGAGGCGAGCGTCGAATACGGCATATACAGGGCCGCTTCGCCGGAATACGCCTTGTCTGAAAACTTATCCGTTTCCCTGCGGACGACCCCGGCGATATAATACGGCTTTCCGTCAATCCTGACCGTCATGCCCGCGAGGTCCGTGCCGCCGAAAAGCTTCCAGGCCAGCTCGTAATCCAGCACGACCCTGTCCTGCATCACGTCGTCCTCGTAAATATAGCTTCCGGAAAGAAGCGCGTAGGGATGGAAAAGAAAGAAGTTCCCGCCGACGCCGAACACCGTGACCGCTGAGGAATTGCGCTCGCCCTCGACGGTAAGCGTATCCTGCGTTGAATAGCAGTCGGTCCAATGCTTACCCTCGCTTTCCTTCTTCGGCTCGACGCCGGCCCCGGCCAGCTTTGCGTCGATACGGCCTCGGAAGCTGAGCACGCTGTCAAGAGCGGCGGGCCGGTCCGCCGGAAAAAAGCAGGATACCTGCGCAAAAGTCGCTCCGCTGTCTCCTGCCCAGAAAACGGCCGCCCGCTGACTCTGGAGCAGGCCGTCGTAACTGCCGATGCGGACAAGGGCCAGTCCTATCAGGGTGAGCAGAAGGGCGTTCAGGCCGTATATGAGAATTTTTTTGAGCTTTTCCACCGGGTCCCTCCTCCCCCATCTTAGAACCAGTATACACAGCGGGGAATGCCGGATAAGCGAGACATTGTTTCGCCGTGCAAGGCAAATTTTTGCGGGAATACTTGATGTATTTCAAAAAAATTTAACGCGGAGCGGCGGAACACTGTCCGCTTAGACAGCGTCTCGCGCTGTGTATACTGGTTCTTACTTCGAGCGGCGCGCGTCATTCGGCCAGACGCACCTGCGTTCCGGGCTCAACGGGCTTTGTCGCCGAGCTTATCACCATATCGCTGGTCGTTATCCCGCCAGAAACCGCGCTGTAGGTGTCGTCCGCGGCCAGCACCCTGACGTCCACGCGCCGGGCAAAGAAGCGGTTTCCAAGGGGGCCGCTTTTCGGTACGACCGCAAGCACAAAGCTGCCGTTGCTGTCCGAGCGGAGCGCGCTGTTCGGGACGCGGGTCTCGTAATTGGCGCCGCGCTCGCCGATCGAGAGGCTCAGCTGCGCGCCGCTTTCAACCGCGCCCTCCAGCCTGAAGCTGAGCAGCTTGTTGGTCGTCGGCTTCTGCGGGTCCGATTTGACGGCCACCAGCGTGGCCGTAATGGGCTCGCCGTAATAATAGTTCGTCACCTCCGCCGTATCTCCGGGCACGACCTTCCGGCTCTGCTCGTTCGTAACGGAAATATCGATGCCGTAGCCCATATCCGGCACCTCGATCACCATCATAACCGCGTCCTGTTCGGCCGGCCTGCCCGCCGACACGCTGACAGAGGCCACGATGCCGTTGACCTTGCTCTCGACCGAGGCGCCCTCGCCCCCGGCCTTGAGCTCCGCGAGCGCTTTTGTCTGTTCCTCGATCTGCTTCCTCTGCGCCTCGAGGTCAAGCGCCTCCGTGGCCTGGGTCTTACCGTCCGCTTTTTTCTGTTCGGCCA
>JAISDV010000036.1 GCA_031264545.1 Oscillospiraceae bacterium
ACTTCCGCGTCGGTCGCGTCCGGCCTTGCGAAGCGTATGTTTTCCATGACGGAGGCATTAAAGAGGAAATTGTCCTGAGACACATAGCTGATCCTGTCCATCAGCGCCTCGGACTTGATATTCCGTATATCCACCCCACCGAGCTTTACCGCGCCCTCCCGCACATCCCAGAAGCGCATAATCAGCTTGGCCAGCGTGCTCTTGCCCGCGCCGGACTCGCCGATCAGCGCGGTGACGCTGTTCTCCGGCAGGGTGAGCGACAGGTTCTTGATGACGTCCGTATCCCCGTAAGCGAATGTGACGTTGTCAAAGACGACGTCATAACGCTCCGGCGCGTCTTTCGCGCCCTCCGGCATATCGGGGATTTCAAACATGCCCTCGATTCTTGAGGACTTATATTTCAGCTGCGGAAACTGCGGGATAAAATTGATCAGCCGCAGGGCCGGTACGCCGATGCTCATGCCCAGCATCAGCGACAGCACAAAGGTGGAAAGCGTCAGCGTGCCGCCCAGATACAGCCATACGCCCACGGGCAGCATAACGAGCAGCGCGGCGGTCAGCAGGATCGCGTAGCTCGTCATATAGATAAAGCAGGCCTTATACCACGCGAGCGTCTTATCGCGGTAATGCCCGGCCGCGTCGCTGTACTTTTTGAACGAACGGCTCTGCTGCCCGAACACCTTGATGACCTCCATGCCGGAGATGTACTCGATGATCGTGCTCGTCATCGTTTCGTTCGCGGTGTACCAGGGCTTCATGCGTTTCAAACCGTCCGAGATCATGAATATCACGGGAATAAAACCAAGGATAATGGTTGCCAGCGCCGCCAGCGCCATACGCCAGTCTACAACGAACATCGTGAGCAGCACGATCCCGAAGGTGAACAGGTTGGCGAAGCCCTCCGGCATCGCGTGGGCGAGGATCAGTTCCATTTCCTCGATATTCTCGACAAAGTTTTTCTTTGCTGCGCCCGTGCCGTAGGACTGGACGTCGCCCATCGACATTTTCAGCATTTTGTCCGCCACGCGGCGGCGCATCCCGGCGAGGGTGTAATAGGCCAGCTTATGGGAAGCGTCAAGCCCCGCGCCGTTCAGCCGGTTTTTCCGCCGCCGGCAGACGAGCACCGCCGCCGCCATGCCAAGCAGCCAGGGCAGCGCGGGCGCGGTATCCGCCAGAAAGCCGTTCAGCACGACGCTGACGATGAAGAACGGCGCGACCGAAAACAGCACCGACAGCGTCAAAAAGATGACGGCTCTGGTCATAAGCGGCTTTTTGTCTCCCGCGTAGGACAGCACGCGAAAATATTCTTTCATATCGAAGCTCCTTGAAAGCGGCACGGGCGAATAGAACCGCCCGCGCCGCAAGCTTACGTGTTCTTCGGGCGAAGATTTCCGCCGGGTCCGTTGTGTTGTCGCCGATTTTAGTAAGTTTTGACTAACTTATAGATCAAAAATTGGTTAGTAAAGACTAACTAAAAATATTATAGAACTGCCCGGCCTTCTTGTCAAGCATAGAAACGATTTTTTACGCGCATATGCGCACAGAGTACGCACGCGCTCGGATTTAACGCCGTGGCGCGGGACGCGCCGCATGGCACTTTTTATAGCTTGCCTATAGCAAGCTATAAAAAATACATACCGGACGGAAACGTTCTGTGATATAATTGCGGCGGATTGACGCCGGCTGCGCCGTTTTGGAGATTTTAGCGGTTTTTTTGTGGCGTCAGCAGCGAAAAGATACCGGAGGCGCAGCACCGAAAACAAGGAGGAATTGCCGTGGCAGGGAGAAAACTACCCGGTATATCTGTCCCGCACAGAAAGCACACAGCGGAGAAAATTCCGCGGAGACTGCCCGTTCCGCCGATGGTATGCATCCCCGTATCGATGCATATCGGAGCGCCGGCCAGGCCCGTGGTACAGGTTGGAGATACGGTAAAGGTCGGGCAGCTTATCGCGGAGGCCGACGGCGCGATGTCGTCGCCTGTCTATTCCGGCGTGTCGGGCAAAGTGAAAAAGATAGACGATCTGCTCATGTCGGCCGGGCAGAGGGTTCCGGCGGTCGTCATCGAGACGGACGGCGAGCAGGCCGGAAGCGGCGCGTTTACCGCGCCCTGTGTGTCGGATTTTGCAACGTTTATCGGCGCGGTGCGTCAAAGCGGCGTCGTGGGGCTTGGCGGCGCGGGCTTTCCGACCGCCGTGAAGCTGGACGTCGCCGATCTGTCGAAGCTCGAAACGATCATTGTGAACGGAGCGGAATGCGAGCCGTATATCACGTCCGATACGCGGACGATGATCGATGACGCGGAATCCGTCCGCGGCGGTGTCATGCTGCTCCGGGAATATATGAAGGCGAAAGACATCGTTATCGCTGTCGAAAAAAATAAGCCGCGGTGCATTAAAATTTTCAGTGAAATGTTCAGGGATGACGGGCATGTGCGCGTGGCCGCGCTCCCGGCCGTTTACCCGCAGGGCGCCGAAAAGGTTCTGATCTACAACACGACGGGCAGGCTCGTGCCCGAAGGCGGGCTTCCGATAGATATCGGCGTGATCGTGATAAACTGCACGACGCTGGCCGCGATTGAAAAATATATCCGGACGGGGACTCCGCTCTATGAAAAATGCGTCACGGTCGACGGGTCCGCCGTGGCAAGCCCCGGAAATGTCATCGTTCCGATCGGCACGCCGCTCAGGGACGTTTTCGCGTTTTGCGGCGGTTTTTCCGAGAGACCTGGAAAAGTGCTGTACGGGGGGCCGATGATGGGTATTGCCGTGCCGGATCTCGAGCAGACAGTCCTTAAAAACACGAACGCGGTGCTCGCCCTTTCGGCGCGGGAGGCGGAACCGCCCGAAGAGACCGCGTGTATCAGGTGCGGGCGATGTATGGCGCGCTGTCCGCTGAGGCTTTCGCCGGCCGAAATCGAAAGCGCATACAGGCGAAACAGGCCGGACGAGCTGGAAGCGCTGAGGGTTGGGCTCTGCATGGAGTGCGGCTGCTGCGCCTACGTCTGCCCTGCAAACCGGCACCTGGTGCAGACCAATAAGCTGTCAAAAGCCCTGCTGCGCAGTTACCGGGCCGTCAAACCGGCGGTGAAGGAGGAAAGCGCATGAGCCGGATGATCGTTTCCGTTTCACCGCATATCAGGGATAAAACCACGACCGCTGTCATTATGCGGGATGTCCTGATCGCCCTTTTCCCCGCGCTGATTGCCGCCATTCTCGTTTTCGGCTGGCGCAGCCTGCTGGTTACGGCCGTCTGTGTCGTTTCTTGTATGACCGGTGAATGGGCCTTTGAAAAGCTTACCGGGAGGCCGAATACCGTCGGCGATCTTTCCGCCGCGGTCACGGGCGTACTGCTCGCTTATAGCCTGCCGGCCGGCATCCCGGTCTGGCAGGCGGTCCTCGGCAGCCTGGTGGCGATCGCCGTCGTCAAGCAGCTTTTCGGCGGAATCGGCCGGAACTTTGCCAATCCCGCCGTTACCGCCCGCATCGTGATGCTCCTAGCCTTTTCGGAGACCATGACGGCATGGGTCATTCCGGACGCCGTTTCCGGCGCGACGCCGCTCGCCGTTCTTAAAGGCGGAGACCTTCAGAATCTGCCCGGCCTTTTACAGATGCTTCTCGGCGTGCGCGGCGGCTGTCTCGGAGAAACCGGCGCGCTGGCGCTTTTGGCCGGCGGCGCGTATCTGCTGATCCGGCGGGTCATCTCCTGGCACACGCCCGCCGCGTTTGCGGGCACGGTCCTTCTGCTGACATTTCTGCTCGGAAAACAGCCGGTATACCAGCTCATGTCCGGCGGACTTCTCCTCGGCGCATTTTTCATGGCCACGGATTATTCGACGACGCCCATGACAAATTCCGGCAGGCTTATCTTCGGCGTGGGCTGCGGGCTTATCACGGTGCTCATCAGGGTCTGGGGCAATTATCCTGAAGGCGTGTCGTTCTCCATCCTGATGATGAATATCCTGACGCCTTATATCGCAAGGTTCACTCGTCAAAGGCCCCTGGGAGGTGCGAAGCTGTGAGGGACTACTTCAAGCCGATAGCCGTTCTGGCGGTGATCTGCCTGGTAATATCGCTGGCGCTGGCCGTAACGAACGCAAAAACGGCGCCTGTCATCGAGGAAGCCGCCGGCCGGAAGGCGGAGCAGGCGCGGAAGGAAGTGTTGCCGGAGGCCGACGCTTTTACGCAATTGACGCTTTCCGGGCTGCCGGCCTCGGTGACGGCCGTCTACAGAGCGGATAACGGGGCGGGCTGTGTGTTCATGCTGACCGCCAAAGGCTACGGCGGCGATATAGAGCTGATCTGCGGCATCGACGGCACCGGCAAACTGACGGGCTGCGCAGTGCTTTCACATTCGGAAACACAGGGTCTTGGCTCCAGGGTCACGCTTCCGGATTTTCAGGAGCAATTTCCCGGACAGGATTCCGCTCTTTCCGGCGTGGACGCGATTTCAGGCGCCACAATATCGTCCCGGGCCTATATTGACGCGGTCCGGGATGCGTTCACAGCCTTTGAGCTGGCAGGGGAGGCGGTATAGATGAACAGGCTTAAGGTGTTGACAAACGGTCTTATCCGTGAAAATCCCGTTCTTGTTCTGATATTGGGGACCTGTCCCTCGCTTGCCGTGTCGACGCAGGCCTCGAACGCGATCGGAATGGGTCTCGCCGCGACGGTGGTTCTCCTGTGCTCGAACGTCGCCATTTCCGCCCTGCGGAAAATTATCCCGGACAACGTCCGCATTCCCTGTTATATCGTATTGATTGCCGGTTTCGTGACCGTCGTTCAGATGCTGGTCAAAGCGTATGCCCCGGCGATCGATGAGCAGCTCGGGATTTTTCTTCCGCTCATCGTGGTGAACTGTATCATTCTGGGCCGGGCGGAAATGTTCGCCAATAAAAACACAGTCTTTGCCTCGGCGCTGGATGGGATCGGCATGGGTCTTGGCTTTACGCTGGCCCTGCTCGCGATGGCCTCGATAAGAGAGGTTTTCGGCAGCGGGACCTGGTTCGGGCTGGCGGTTCCCGGCCTGGCCGGTCATAAGGTTTCCATACTCGTCCTCGCGCCCGGTGGCTTTTTCGTCTACGGCGTTCTTATTGCGCTCGTCAATAAGCTGACGAAAGGCAAGGCGGGCAAAAACGCTGAACAAGGCTGCGCCGGCTGCCCGGCCGCCGCGGCCTGCGGCAGGCTGGGCGCCGCGGATGAGGCAAAGGAGCGTGAAGCCTGATGGAGAGCCTGTTACACTTTGATTTCAAAGGCCTGGTCATTATCCTGATGTCGGCCGTGCTGGTCAATAATTACGTCCTGCAGAGGTTTCTGGGCATCTGCTCCTTCCTCGGCGTGTCCAAAAAGCTCGACCAGGCCACCGGCATGAGTCTCGCGGTTATTTTCGTTATGCTCCTCGCCACAGCCGTCACTTGGCCGATACAGTATTATCTGCTGGAGCCGTATGGCCTGGGCTATATGCAGACGGTCTTATTCATTTTGGTGATTGCCGCGCTTGTCCAGCTTGTGGAGATCGTCATCAAAAAGTACATTCCCGCGCTGTATTCCGCGCTGGGCGTCTATCTGCCGCTTATTACGACAAACTGTGCGGTGCTGGCCGTCGCGATCCTGAATGTCGACAGCCGCTATGATTTTCTGGCGTCGATGGTCAATTCCCTCGGCTCCGGTCTGGGCTATTTTCTCGCGATGGTTTTGTTTTCCGGCGTCCGCGCGCGTATGGAGGACGGTGAAACGCCCGCGGCGTTTCAGGATCTCCCGATCACGCTGATCGCGGCGTCCATTGTTTCGATTGCATTTTTCGGCTTCGCCGGTGTGATTGACAAGCTGTTTGCTTAGGAGGACGGACGATGAATGCTGTTCTGCTCGCCGTACTGTCTGTCACCGTGATCGGTGTCCTTTGCGCCGCAATGCTCGCGGCCGCATCGAAAATTATGGCTGTGGAGGGGGACGGGCAATTTTCCGAGCTCCGTGCGTGCCTGCCGGGCGCCAATTGCGGCGCCTGCGGCTATGCCGGCTGCGACGCGTATGCCCGCGCCCTTGTGGAAGCGCCGGGCGTAAAGGCCAATCTGTGCGTACCCGGTGCCGACAGTGTTTCAAGGAGACTCAGCGCGCTGCTCGGCGTGGCCTTTGAGGATGTGATAGAGAGGACCGCGATCGTGCGGTGCTCCGGAGACCGCGGCGTGACCGCTCTGAAAATGGACTATCGGGGGATTGAAAGCTGTGCGGCGGCCCGGCTCTTGTTCGGCGGCAACGGCCTGTGCGCTTATGGCTGTATCGGGCTTGGGGACTGTGCGCGGGCCTGTCCCTCCGGCGCGATCTGCATTGAAAAGGGGCTCGCGCATGTCGATCCCCGGCGCTGTACCGGCTGCGGCCTGTGTGCCGCGGTCTGCCCGAACGGCCTGATCGCCACCGTGCCGGATACGACGAAAACCTATGTTGCCTGCAGCAACGCCGACAAGGGCGCGTTTACAAGAAAGGTTTGCGGCCGGGGCTGTATTGCCTGTAAAAAATGCGAGAGAGAATGTCCGGTCGGCGCGGTCAGGGTCAGCGGCGGCCTCGCGCGTATCGACTGGGGCGTCTGTGAAAACTGCGGACATTGCGCGGAAATCTGCGCGGCGGGCTGCATAAGCGCGGTGGATTTGCAGAGACACCCTGCGCGGAGCGAATCGGCGTAGGGGTGTTCTGATCAATACGGACGGGGGAAGCGGAGGACCTGTGAGAAAACGCAGAAACGATATGATCCTGATCGCGCTTATAGGCTTTGCCGCCGCCCTGATCGCGCTCGGCGCTTATCTCCTGCGGCACGAGGGCGCGTATGTGCTTGTCACGGTAAATGGCGAGGTCTATGGCAAATATGCGCTTGACACCGATATGCAGCTCCGCGTCGGCAATGACGGCGCGTATAACCTGCTTGTGATCGAGAGCGGGTCGGCTTATATTCGGGAAGCGAGCTGCCGGAACCAGCTGTGCGTGCATCAGGGGCGGATCAGCCATGAGGGCCGGAGCCTCGTCTGCCTGCCCAATCGGGTAGTCGTGGAGATCGTCGGCGGCGAGCGGCAGGAAGTCGACGCGGTGGCAGGATGAAAAAACGTTTAGCCGCCGGGCGGCTTGCGGCTTTCGGCCTGTTGGTGTCGCTGGCGATTGTCCTGAGCTATGTGGAATATCTGATCCCGTTTTTTCAGCCCGCGCCGGGAATCAAGCCCGGACTTGCGAACGTCGTTGTGATCTTCGCCCTGTACCGGCTCGGCAGCGCTCAGGCCGCGGCCGTCTCGCTCCTCCGGGTCATACTGATGGCTGTGCTGTTTGGGAATGCCTTTGCGCTGATGTACAGCCTTTCCGGAGCGGTCCTGAGCTTTGGCGTCATGCTCCTGCTCAAAAGAGCAGGTGTGTTTTCCCCGGCCGGCGTTGGTGCGGCGGGCGGTGTCTGTCATAATATCGGCCAGCTGCTCTGCGCGCTTGTCCTGCTTGAAACCGGCGGCCTGATCTATTACCTGCCCGTTTTGCTCCTCTCCGGCACCGCCGCGGGCCTTGTGACCGGCACGGTCGCCGGCGTTCTGCTGAAACGGATTCAAAACTGAGGACCCGTGTTCATAGGCAAGGAATGCGCGTCCTGAACGGACATAGGAGATATTTCAGCGCATGAAAAATTTTCCCGGCTTGCCGGCCGCAAAAGCGGCGCTGCCGCTATGGCTTTGCGCCGCGCTGCTTTTTTGCCTGTCCGCCTGCTCCGCCCCGGAGCCGGCGAGGGTCGAAGAAGAATTTTTCGCGATGGATACGCTTATAAGGCTGACGGCCTATGGGGAAAATGCCGCCGAAGCGGTCGGCGCCGCGGTGGAAAGAGTCCGCGAGCTCGCGCGGATGGCAAGCCCCTCCGACCCCGAAAGCGACGTCTGCAGGATTAACCGTTCCGCGGGGAAAGCCTATGTGCGCGTGCATCCCGAAATATTAAAAATGATAAAAGCCGCCATAGCCTACGGCGGGATCACCGGCGGCGTGTTCGATATCACCGTCGGACCGCTCGTCGCGCTCTGGGGGATCGGGACGGAAAACGCAGGCCGCCCCTCCGGAGAGGCAATCGACGCGGCGCGGTCCTATATCGGATCGGACAGGATTCTCCTCGATGAAGCCGGCTGCGGCGTGATGCTGCCGGCGGAGGGCATGTCGATCGACCTTGGCGGCATAGCCAAAGGCTTCGCGGCCGACGCGGCGCTGGAAATATTCCGGGACTTCGGCGTCCGTTCGGCGCTTATCGATATGGGCGCGAGTTCGATTTACACACTTGGAGAAAAGCCGGACGGTACGGGCTGGTCTGTTGCCGTCAAGCACCCCAGAAAAAGCGCGGGCGGCCCTTACCTTTGTACGCTGCAGCTGTCCGATCAGGCGCTTTCGACCTCCGGCGACTACGAGAGATATTTTATACAGGACGGAAACCGCTACCATCATATTCTGGATCCCGCCACGGGCTGTCCCGCTGATTCCGGCGTGATGAGCGTCACGGTTATCGTGGATGAAGACGTGCCGGACTGCAATATGCTTGCGGATATACTCACCAAGGCCGTATTTATCGCCGGCGTCGAAAAGGGCTTTCAGATGATCGATCAAATTCCGGGCGCGGCCTGTCTGGCGGCGGGGACCGATTTTCGGATCTATGTGTCTGGAAATTGGCGCGCGCGGCTCGATCGTATCAGCGGAGATTTCACCTCACCCGAAGAAACGCGGCGGCCTGCGCGATAGACCCGGGGAGGCGAGCGAGAAACGGCTTATCCCGTTCCGCCGGGATAAGCCGTTTCTCGCTCAGGTTTTTGCCCTGGGGGCATTTGGCAGCTCAACGGTAAAGGTCGTTCCGGCAGCCTTGCTTTTCACCGAAATACTGCCCGCGTGCAGCTCGACAATTCTTTTGGCGATCGTCAGGCCGATACCGTTGCCCTTTGCCGTATGAGAGATATTGCCCTGATAAAATTTGTCAAAGATGTGGGCGGAGGTCTCCGGACTGATCCCGACACCCTGATCGGACACGCTGACGACAACGGCGTCCGGTCTTTTTATAATGCCGATGTCTATGGACGTGTTTTCGGGGGAGAATTTGACTGCGTTGTCGATCAGGTTCGTCCATACCTGATTGAGCAGCTCCTCATTGCCGAAGAAGAGGATGTCCTCGCAATCAAAGCGGACCTCGATGTTTTTTTCCGTCCACGTGTTTTCCAGCAGGGCGATAACGCGGCGGAGCTGTTCGCTGCCGTTAAAACAGGCTTTATCCGTCACAATCGCCTGGTTCTCGACTGTGGAAAGATTGAGCACCTTGGTGGCCAGCTCCGCGAGCCGCTCGGACTCGCTGATAATGATATCCAGATATTCGTCCCGTTCCGCCTCGGACAGCGCCTCGTATTTCAGGATTTTGGCAAATCCGCGTACAGAAACGATGGGCGTCTTAAACTCATGAGAAAAATTATTGACGAAATCCGACCGCAGCATTTCGATGCTGTCGAGCTCTTCCGCCATATGATTGAAGCTCATATTCAGGTTCTGCAGCTCGCCCGGCCCTCTCAAATTGATCCTGGCGTTAAAGTCGCCCGCGGCCAGGCGGTCGAACGCTGAGATTATTTCACGCAACGGAGCAAGCGGAATGCGGCTGAAGACCATGGCAAGCACCGTTCCGACGATGATGCTCAAAAGCGCGAACAGTAAAAACGGAATGCGCGTGGGATCGAGGCTGAGGATTCCCGCGCGCCTTAGCGCGACGATGCTCAACAGCAGCAGGAGCATTGTCAGAACGAGAAGGATGAAAATAATGACGGCGAACAGCAAGGCCATCTGGAATCTTCGGAGCTTTTTCAGCGGCTTACTCACACTTTTTCACCGCCTTATATCCGATTCCGCGAATTGAGACGATTTCAAATTCGGGATAGGCTTCAAACCGCCTGCGCAGACGGTTAATATGGACGTTTACAGTCGTATCGACCGTTTCGGATTCCATGCCCCATATTTCGTCCATCAGCTGAATGCGCGTAAAAATTTTGTCGGGATATGAGAGCAGCTTATAGAGCAGGTAAAATTCTTTCTGCGGGAGCGTTTGCCTTTCGCCCGCTCTTTCGACGGCGAACGCGTCGTAGTAAAGCGTGACCTTGCCTATGCGCAGCCTGCGCTCGTTCACAATCTGCGCCCGGCGTAGAAGCGCTTTTATGCGGAGAAGCAGCTCCTCCTCGTCGACCGGCTTGACCATGTAATCGTCCGTGCCGGAAATAAAGCCCTTGCGCTTATCCTCGGGCAGCTGCCTGGCCGTTACCATCAGGACCGGCGTATTGTCCCCGCAGCCGCGCAGCTGTGCGGTGAATTCGCAGCCGTCCATTTCCGGCATCATCACGTCGAGAACGACGAGATCGATGTGCTGCGTATCCATAAGCTTCAGGGCATCGACGCCGTTTTCAGCATGGAAAACCGTGTATCCGGCGTGCTTCAAAACCGCCCGCATCAGCCGGGCGGAATTCTTATCGTCTTCGGCCACCAGTATCTGGAACATTGAGCGCGCCGCCTCCTTTTCCCGGCCGAGGCCGCAGGGGCTACGATATATGATCGGAAGCGTGGGGACGCTTACGTGACTTTTGTGTTTTCGCAATTGCTTTTGTTTGTTCCGTTTCAAGGCCCGCACCAGATAGAGCCACGCGAACGGACCGATTATATTCCGGAGCAGCGCGGCAATGCGCATATGATTCGGCATGAGCTTCTTGCGCAGTCTCAAAACCGACATGGCAGCCAGGCTCGGGAGATCAATGAAGCCCGACACCCGGGTGAAGAGACAATTGTCGCAAGAGCCCCTTGAATTTGCCGCCGTGACATAAGCGCGGGGGAAAGCTGCCCGCAATTTCACCCCGCCGTCTTCCAAAGGCGTTCACTTATGGCGCTGCGTGAAGCTCTGTGTGTAGCGTTCCAGGAAACGGATCGTGCGCTCCTTCTGTGGGTTATTGAAAAATTCGTCTGTCGTATTGCTCTCCACCATGCCGCCGTCGTCGAGCAGGTAGACGCGGTCGGATATCTCCCGCCCGAAATCAATTTCGTGCGTGACGATCAGCATGGTCATACGCGCCTGTACCATATCACGGATAACCTTGAGCACCTCGCCGGCAAGCTCCGGATCGAGCGCCGACGTAGGCTCGTCGAGCAGGATGATTGACGGGTTGAGCGCCAGCGCGCGCGCGATGCCGACGCGCTGCTGCTGCCCGCCCGAAAGGCGCGCCGGATATTCGTCCGCTTTTTCCAGCATACCGACCTTGTCAAGGAAGTAGCGGCTTTTATCCGCTGCTTCCTTTGGCGGAAGCTTACGGATCAGAAGTCCCTCCATCACATTTTCCAGCGCCGTCCTGTTTTGGAACAGGTTGTAGCTCTGAAAGACCATAGCCGTATGCCGGCGCATATACAGGATGTCCTGCTTGCTCGCGGACCGGACGTCAACGGAATAATCCTCCAGCAGAATCGTTCCCTTTTCGGCGCGTTCGAGGAAGTTGATGCATCGCAGCAGCGTGCTCTTGCCCGCTCCGCTGGGGCCGAGAATGGAGACGACCTCGCCCTGCGCGACCTCGAGGTCCACGCCCCTGAGCACGCTGAGCGCAGTACCGGAGCCGTGTCGGGATCCCGCCGCCGCAAACGACTTGTATAGATTTTCTACCTTGAGCATACGAATACTCCTGAATACAGGTTCTCAGTTCCGCGCGGGAACCAGGTATGCCCGCGCGCGCTTTTCCGCCCACAGCACCACCCGGCCCAGCAGCAGAGACAGCGCCCAATAGATCAGCGCCGCGCCGATATACACCTCGATAAAACGAAAGGCGGGGGCGCCCGCTATACGCGCCGCGCCCATAATATCCTTCACCGAGACAAAATAGGCTATGGAGCTTGCCTTGATCACCGTGATGAAGGTGTTGCCCAGAGGCCGTATCAGCGCCGACAGGGCCTGGGGGAGCACGATCCGGGAAAAAGCCTGAGATTTCGTCATACCCACTGAAAAAGCGGCCTCGATCTGTTCGTTCGGCACCGACAGGCGCGCCGCGCGCATGTTGTGGAACACGTTCGCCGATGTGCTCAGGCCGAAAGCGATGATCACCAGCAGAAGCTCAGGCCAGCGTCCGCCGGACGCCGGAAGTCCGCGCGAAAGCCTGATTGTGCTGACAACGGCGGGAATGCCGTAGAACACAATGAAGAGCTGGATCAGAAGCGGCACGCTGCGGGTGATCAGCAAAAACAGATCCACCAGCTGCGTCACGACCGGAAGCCTGGACGCGCGGAGCAGGTGCAGCAGCGCGGCGATGGCGACGGCCAGCAGCATCCCGCCGAAGGACAGGACAAGCGTTGTCGGAACAGCGGCCAAGGCCTGCGTCGCCAGAGAGAGAATATAGAGAACGTCCATGCCGTATGCCCTCCCGTTACAGCTCGGCCA
>JAISDV010000126.1 GCA_031264545.1 Oscillospiraceae bacterium
ACAAAAGCCCGATTTTGGCTTGCGGGAGATTGAACCCCGCGTGATTGCAGAAAGCAAAAATCCAATACATAAAAAACCCCCGGCTATTGACGTGCTATCCGTCAAGTAGACAGATGAAATAATATAAAGATAAAGCAATGAAGATCGCCATTTCCGAGCTAGGGAATGGCGGTTTTCTTAATGCGTAAGCAAACCGGTCGTCAGCCTTGACTGAATGCCGGCCATAATGCTGTTATGCCTCAGCTGACGGCGAAGGGAACTCGGCACAATATCTGCGTTGATCCGCCGTCAGACTGCCGATCGTAGCATTATGGACGGCAACCCGTCAAGGCCAAGTCGCCTTCGGCGGTGACTGGCTGGGCTGCTTCAGACTCAGAGAATCTTGGAATATTTTCCTTATGCGGCCATGAGTTGCTTGTAGACCTCCATCGGCGAAAGAGTGAACAACCGACGCTGGTATCTGCGATTATTGTAGTAATCAATGTAATCTGTGATAGCCTGTACCAGGTCTTCACGGCTGGTGAACTTCCTGCCATAGTATTTTTCACGCTTGATGATGCCCCAAAAGCCCTCCATAGGGCCGTTATCGATGCAGCAACCTACCCTGGACATGCTCTGTATCATCCCCGCTTCAGTAAGCTTTTTATGGAATACTCGGTTAGTATACTGGAAGCCTCTGTCGGAATGGAACAGGGGATGAGCCTCGGGGTTGGCAGCAACAGCGGCATCAAAGGTATCAAGCACAATTCTGTTGTCATTGTGATCTCTGATGACAAAGGTCACAATACGCCTATCACACAGGTCCAGGATGGCGCTGAGGTACAATTTGTGAATCTCATTGTTCAGCACATATTTGAACTCGGTAACGTCCGTAAGCCACTTCTCATTTGGCAGGCCGGCATAGAAATTCCTGTCGAGGATATTTTCGGCTACATGCTCCGGATCAGCCGCAGATTTCGTGCAGCCTTGGCTCTTGAATTTGATTGTGGACTGTATACCGAGAATCCTCATGAGGTGAAGAATACGTTTGTCGCTTACACCAATTTTGTAATCTCTTGCCAAGTCGTCCCGTACCTGTCGATATCCCTTTTCAGGGTGCGCCTTATGTATTTCTTCTATCTTTTCTGCTATGGCCTCGTTTTCGAGCTCATGATCACTCTTAGGATGCCGCAGCCACTTGTAATAGGCGGATTTAGCAACATGAGCAATGTCGCACAGAACAATGATCGGATAACTTTTCTCCGCTGCCAGTTCTTTCACCGTGACGTATGGGTGCAGATGTCGTGTAAAGCTCAGCGATTCCTCCCTTCTACTTCCTTCAATTTTTTTATGTAGTCAATCTCCATCTGTAAACGGTAATTTGCTTTTTTCAGCTGCTCATTTTCCTGGCGCAGCCGTTCCTCTTCCGTCAGAGGCTCATGCGGCGTTGGCCGGTGACCGCGTCGGTCGTCCAACCCCGCTGAGCCTTGCTCCTGCACTTTCTTGACCCAAGTATATATTTGCTGATACGATACATTGTATTTTAGCGCCGTCTCCCCATAGTTACAGCCTTCGGCCATGCACTCTTCGCTGATAGCCTGCCGTTCCTCTTGCGTCGTCTTCCTTGCCTTCGTCATGCGGCTCCCTCCTGTAAAGGTCTTGAATTCCCCATGACGATTATACACCTTTATCCACGCCCTGAGCTGGCGATCACCATTTACCCTATACTTTTCGCATATATCTCTGAGCGATCCGACACCGTCAAGATAATCTTTTGCAGCCCGCACTTTTAGTTCCGCGGTATATACACGGTTCCTTTCTCCCGGCTGTAATCCTGTCGGTCCTTCTATCTTGTACCGACTTATCCAATTCCGCCATGTCTTGTCATCTATACCCGCTATATCTTTGGCTTCTGTATATCCGAGCTTCCTGTTCAGATATCCTTCTACTAGTCGTACCTTCTCTCCTTTCGGTATTTTCCCTTTCTTAGGCATGATTTTACCCCCAGTGTAAACAGTTTTCTTTTCCCGCTGTCTACTCCGGGGATAGCACGTCAATAGCCGGGGGTTTTTTAGTGTGCCCGGCATGGACCTGGCGCGCGCCGTCAAGCGGTCTATTGTAAACGGATTTTGTCTGTGGTAAGATAAGGCATAATACCTTTGATAGGATGTGCAAGAAAATGCGTATGAATTTATCCCGCAATCATGAGATCGAATGGGGCGCGCTGCGCGTATATGAGGCGGCGGACTATAACGGCATGTCACGGCGCGCGGCGAACATTATCTCCGCGCACGTCATATTGCACCCGGCTTGTTGTCTGGGTCTTGCCACGGGCACGACGCCCATCGGCATCTATGAACAGCTCATAAGATGGTACGAGAAAGGCGATCTCGACTTTGCGGCGACGCGGACGGTCAACCTGGACGAATACCGCGGCCTCGGCCCCGGCCATGAGCAGAGCTATCGCTATTTCATGAACAGCCGCTTTTTTGACCACATCAATATCAACAGAGAAAACACGCATCTCCCGGATGGTCTCGCCGCCGACCCGGAGGCGGAATGCCGCCGCTATAACGCGGTGATCCGAAGTCTCGGCGGTATCAGGCTGCAGCTTCTCGGCCTCGGCCGAAACGGGCATATCGGCTTCAACGAGCCGGGCGGCGCCTTTGAGCTCGAAACGCATCTCGTGGCCCTCACCCAGAGCACGATAAACGCGAACGCGCCTCTTTTCTCGAGCAGGGACGCGGTACCCAGGCAGGCCTTCACGATGGGCATAAAAAGTATCATGCAGGCAAAAGCGGTGCTTGTCGCTGTCTCCGGTGAGGATAAGGCGGATATTGTCGCGCGGGCCTTTTCCGGGCCGGTGACGCCGGAGCTGCCCAGCTCTATTCTGCAGATGCATCCGGATGTGACGCTTGTCGGCGACAGGGCGGCGCTGCACAAACTGAAGGAAAGCGGCGTGACGGTTTGCGACTGATAAACGGAAAAATATTTGAGGCCGCGGATGGCTTTTCTTCCCGCAGTCTTTGTATCCGGGCGGATAAAATTATCCCCGACGCGGAGGGGGACGTTTTCGATGTCTCCGGCTGCTATGTCGTTCCGGGGCTCAGCGACCTGCACTTTCACGGCGCGCGCGGCGCGGACTTTTCTGACGGCGACGCGGAGGGGCTGTGCACGATAGCGGAATATGCCCTCTCGCGCGGAGTCACGCAGATCTGTCCCGCGGGCATGACGCTCCCGCCGGAGCAGTTGCGCAGAATATGCCGAATGGCGAAAGACTACAGGGACGAGGCAAGGACCGGCGCGGAGCTTGTCGGCGTGAATCTGGAAGGGCCGTTTCTTTCCGGCGCTAAAAAGGGCGCGCAGAACGGCGCTTGGCTGCGGGAGCCGGATATTGCGCTTTTCCGGGAGCTCTGCGGCCTTTCCGGCGGACTGGTGAAGCGTGTGACCGTTGCCCCGGAGCTTCCCGGCGCGATGGCGTTCATCCGTGAGGCGAGCTGTACGGCGACGGTTTCCATCGGGCACACGGCGGCGGATTATGACACGGCGCGCGAGGCGTTCGCGGCCGGGGCGCGCGGGGTGACACACTTATTCAACGCCATGCCGCCCCTCGCGCACCGCGAGCCGGGCGTAGTCGGCGCGGCGGCCGACAGCGAAAATGTTTATGCCGAGCTTATCAGCGACGGCGTGCATGTGCACCCGTCTATGGTGCGCGCGGCGTTCAAGCTGTTCGGCAGAGACCGCATTATCCTGATAAGCGACACGATGCGCGCCGCCGGCATGGCGGATGGCAAATACACCCTCGGCGGGCAGACCGTCCGGGTCGGGGGAAAGCGCGCAACGCTCGAAGACGGCACGATAGCGGGCTCGGTCACAGATCTGATGGCCTGCATGGTGACGGCGGTTTCCTTTGGTATCCCGCTCCACGACGCGGTTACGGCTGCCGCCGTCAATCCGGCGAAGGCGCTCGGCATTTATGAGCGCTGCGGCAGCCTGGACGCCGGGAAAGCGGCGAATATCGCCGTTCTGGACGGCGAGCTGCGGCTTAAAGCCGTCCTTTTCAGGGGCAAGCTCATCTCCGGTGCGCTTTGATAAACGCTTGTCTTTTGCTTTATATAAGGAATTAGAATATTGGGGTCTGTTAGGAGTGGAATATCAGGAATT
>JAISDV010000157.1 GCA_031264545.1 Oscillospiraceae bacterium
GCTTACCGCTCGAGGTCCCTCATGACCGGCCGCAGGATCAGCTTTACCCGCGGGGACAAACGCCTGTCCGCGCGCGTTATGGGGATCGGCGATTCGGGCGAACTGCTGATAAAACGCGCTTCCGGAGTGGAAATGGCTTTGACGAGCGGTGAGGTGTGTATCGAAGGTCTGACGTTTGACGGAGGCGGCGAAGTATGAGCGGCACAGTGAAAAAGATGATCCCAGTCAAGGACCTGGCGTTCTGCGCCCTTTTTGCCGCGTTGACCGCCGCGGGCGCTTTCCTGCGGATACCCGTGCCCTATGTCCCGTTCACGCTCCAGTTCCTTTTTACAAATCTTGCCGGTCTGCTGCTGGGCAGCAAAAGGGGCTTTATCTCAATATGCCTGTATATTTTCATCGGTCTCACCGGGATTCCGGTGTTTGCCCAGGGCGGAGGCCCCGCCTATGTGCTCCAGCCCTCTTTCGGCTATATTGCGGGCTTTGCCCTTGGAACCTTTCTCACCGGACTGATTGCCGAACGCGGCGAGATCGGGGTAAAGCGTTACATTCTGGCCGGCTTTGCGGGCTTTGCCGCCGTTTTCGCTCTTGGACTTGTCTACTTTTATCTCATTGCGACTTTCTGTCTGGAAAAGCCTTTGGGCGTATGGGAGACCTTTGTTACCGGCTTTCTCCTCTTCGCGCCCGGCGATATTCTGATCGTAGTTGCCGGCGCCATTATCGCGCTCAGGCTGCGGCCATTTCTGCCCGGAGGGAAAACTGCGGGCCGGACGCCTGTCCGCCGCGGCAAAGGAAGCTGGAATAGTCCCATCGGGAAAAAAGCCAAATGAGGTTGACATAACATCGCTAGATTCACATATCATACCCGTTCACGCTCCGCGTGAGAGGAAACAATTCTACTCGGCTGATATTTATGGTATGATTATTTCTACGACAGCAAGATTTTCAATACCATTAAGCTGATCTGACTGAGGCAGAGTTTTTGATCATTATTTAATTTACAGGCTGGTGCTAGGATGGCGCTCACTTTCAAAAATATTATTCATAAAACCATCCTTGTAGGGATTACCTTTTTAGAAAATGACGGTACATTTATCTCCATGATCCAGTTTAGCGGAAAAATTATCAGTGCCGATAATAACGGAATCATTATTTCATCGGAAAATTTTAAAAGTGTGATTAATTTGATTCCTGGCGTTTCACCTGAAGGAAGCGCTGATACTTACTTGCTGCCTCCCGACTTATCTGCTTTAAGAGCAGCACCAAAAGGTGAATATCTCCTGAAATCCACTGGAGAGGTCGTAATTAACCCTGATCTGCTGACGATGTGGACTGTAACCGCCCCAGAAAAAACGCTCTGGCCCAATAAATAGTCGCTTTTATAGCAACCAACTCAGTTCACAAATAGAGCTGGTGTTTCACTTTTATTCCAGCAAGGTTATCCTCCGTTTCAGGGGTGTAGCGAATGCGGCTTACGGTGTAGTGTTCAGAACCTGGCCCGATAAAAACTACTGTGCGCTTTGTATGGTATTCACGAGAAGGATTAAATCAGGCGATACCTCGTCTATAGTGTGCCGAAGGACTTCCGCAAGACCATCCGGCGCGTCTGTCAGCGCTGTGAAGTATACCTGCCGCGCGACGGCAGTTTTTGCATCAACGCTCAGGTACTCGCACGCATTGAGTTTTGCCGTTATCGTGCGCGGATCATCAAATAAGCGCCGCCATAATTCGGAATAAGCGCCCTCAGAGTATGCTCCGTCAGACAGTGAGCACCATACGATCAGCTTCGTATCATCAAACGTCTTAAAATCAGGGATCGTGTCTCCAAATGTTATCCCAAACAGCGCCATCAGCGCATCCCTGCCGTAAGCTTTGGCCGTTTCAGCAGTCGGCGGAATGGCTGACGGCATTGTGCCAATCGTCCGAACGCCGGACATTGTCACGTCTGACGAAAGTGGCGTGATGGTATTTAAAATATTTTGTCCCTGCGCATAAGCGGCGCTGCTGTTCGTGATGACTGTGACCATAACGGCCTCCGTCCCCCACAGCGCGAAACGGGAAACCAACTGGCGTCCATCCGTCAAGGTGTAATAGTTTTCCTGGATCTCTCCGCCGCGATAGGTATCGCCTTGCGCGGGTTGACCGTCACTGGTTAGAACACGCCCGCCGCCGGTATTTTGGTCCTGCGCGTTGAAAGGGTACATCTCCCGGAAAACCTGATCGAAGAAGGCGCCTGTCTGCGCCTCCAAAATACCGAGCCGCCCCAATTTCGTATCGTACTCTTCCGTAACCAGCGGCGCGATATATTTCTCCGCGGTATCCTCCGTAATATTGTATTTGTGAATCAAAAGTTCTATCCCGCCGGAGATGTAGGCGATACGCGCCATTCTACCTTCCCAGCCGTTGAAATTCGTTGTCCGGGAAAAAGCGCTTCCGAGATATTGCGTGCTTTCCGCTTCCGACTTGATCATGCCGGTCGGGATGACGAGAGATAGAAGTCCAAAATCAGCGGTAGTGCCAGCCGGCTGTACGTCCGTTGCGGCGTCGGGCGTAACTGCGGGCGGCGTGGGATTATCCGTTTCTGACGGCTTGCGCATACCTGTCGCCATTGCCGCGCACCCCGTAAGCAGGATGGCAAAAACGGAAACGGCGCTGATCCAAAAGCTGGGTTTTTTATAACGGATAACATTCTTGACCCGACTCTTTATTCCCGTCTCGCCAAAAGCGAGAGGACTGAGCAATAAGCCGCTGTTTTTCACTGACAGGGAATATAAGGACGCGCTGTATTCTCTGCGGATATCCGCGCCGGCGTTCCTCATGACGCTTTCATCGGCGGAGAGCTCCATATCCTTTGACAGAAGCATATAAGAGAGCCAGGCGATGGGATTGAACCAATGGATGACCGTTATCAAATACGCCAGGGGTTTGATAACGTGATCGAGCCTTTTGATATGAACGCGCTCATGCCTGAGAATATGATCGGTCTCACGCTCCGCGAGACCTGTCGGCATATAGATTTTCGGGCGTATAATTCCAAAAACGAACGGCGTTTTTATTTGGTCGGTTTCATAAATATTGTTTTTTATCAGTACCGCAAAGTCGGTCTGTCTTTTTAGCCGGATATAGCTGATGGCGGTAAGCATCAGCATAACCGCTGTACCCAGCGCCCAAATAGCCGCGCCAATGCCCCATAAGGTCTGCCTGTCAACAGCGCCTTCTGAATTGCCGGCCGGAGTGGTATTCGCCGTAGCGCCGGCGGCAGGCGCGTTCTCCGTCTTTTCAACGGGAGGGATTACGGCGTTATTTGCTGTGTCCGGAAACTGTATGGCATTTGGCACGATATTTGACGGAAGTGCCAGCGCGCCAATGGCGTTGGCGCTTGCGGGCAATTGAAGCGTAAACGGGCAAACCAATTTAAAAAACACAAGTGCCCAAAGCGCGTATGAAAAAACCTTTGGCGCTTTTTTGAGAGGCAATCTCACCAACAAAACGATGATGGCCGCAAAGCTCGCAGTCAGGCTCAAATTCAAAATGTCTGCAAATAATTTGCTCATTATTTTGTCGCCTCCACAATCAATTTGATAATTTCTTCGGCTTCTTCCTTTGAAAGCGTTTTGTCGCTTAGAAATGCCGTTATAAATGAGGGCAGCGACCCCGCAAAGGTTTTTTCTAAAACGGTCTCACTTTCAAACTTCTGCACTTGCTCACGTTTGATCAAGGCTTCGACAAATGTATTTTCGTTTTTTACAATGCCGCGCTCAGATAAGCGCTTGAGCATTGTATATGTCGTGGATTTTTTCCAGCCCAATTCATCTGAACAAAGCCTGACGAGCTCTGTGGAGTTAATGGGCTCGTTATCCCAAATCAGGCGCATGACCCTATACTCCGCGTCAAACAGCTTTAGGTGCTCCACATTGGTACCTCCAGAGTTTTTGGTCTGCTATATTAGACCTCGCGTTCAGTCTAACACATTAGACCTGCGCTGTCAAGCCTTACTTTCCTGTTGCCGCAAAAATTCATCCCGCCCGGAAAACGCCGCTTGGAGGGCGGGACACAAAACCGGCAGGCGTGGCAGGCGGCTTCCGAAGGACAGCGCAGTCTTCAAACGATATTTTCATTCAATCATGGCGGAAAAGGACTGTCCATCTTGTAAAGAATGTGTTACAATAACAAAATGCCGGGTTATGCTCCGCGTATCAGGCTTTTTTCTGCGCGGCAGAGCCGGGACACAGAGACCGGCGCGCCTTTTTTCTTCAACTCCGGAAGGGATGGTTTTTTAATGGCCTATGTCATTTTGGATATGGAATGGAACCAGGCCATGTCCGCGCAGTCCGCCGTCTTCAACAAGCTGCCCATACGGCTCAGAGGCGAGATCATTCAGCTGGGCGCGGTTAAGCTGACGGACGACTTCATGCCCGGTGAGGAATTCCAGATCGACGTTAAGCCGATATATTTTAAACGCATGCACTATAAGGTCAAAAAGCTGACCGGCTTTGATAAGGACCGCCTCCTGGGCGGCATCGGATTCAAGGAAGCTTTTTCCCAATTCCGCGAGTGGTGCGGAGAGCACTGTATCCTTCTCACCTGGGGCTGCGACGATAAGCCGGTCATGGAGCAGAACATTATCATCCACGACCTCGACTGGGACTGGGTGGACCGCTGGATCAACCTGCAGGTCATCTACAATATCCAGACGCAGGCCGGCAGGAATCAGACCGGCCTGACCACCGCGATGGAGCATTTCAATATCGCGCAGACGCGCATCGCGCATGACGCGCTCGGCGATGCTTACAACACGGCGCTGGTATGTTCGAAACTTGATCTGGAGGCAGGGCTCGAACAATACGAATCTGCCTCGAAAATACTCGCTACCCGCCTTTCCGGCCTGCGGGAGACCGAAAAGGGAGCGGACGCCGTCGAGCATAGGGCCTTTCCGGGCTATGCCGGAAGGGCGGAGGCTTTTTCGGATAAAAATATTACATCGCCGGTCTGCCCCGTCTGCGGGGAACGTCTGAAATGCGGCCGCTGGGTCAACCAGGGCGACAGGCGCTATATGACCCTGTGCGAATGCCGGGAGCACGGGCGCTTTCTCGTGCGGCTGAAGCTCCGCGCGGCGGAGGACGGCAGCTGGACGGCAAACCGGATCATTTATAAGGCCGACGCCGAGATGGAAAAGTTCTACGCCGCCAAGGCGCATTCGCCGAAAAGGCGCAGGACCCGCCGTAAAAAGAAGCGCGTGCTTCACGCCTGACCCGGTTTTCCCGGCAAACTCACAGCTGCGCGCGGACAGAACCGCGCGGGAAACACTGAATCTGTATTTATCGGAGGCCGCAATGGAACGTTATTTTGCCGCGATACTGGGTCTTATACAGGGGCTGGCGGAATTTCTGCCGATTTCAAGCTCAGGGCATCTTTCGGCTATGCAGAACCTTCTCGGTATGGAAAAGGCGGATATGCTCTTTGAGGTGCTCCTGCATTTCGCAACGCTTATCGCCGTCTGCGTCGCCTACCGGCATGACATTGCCGAGATGATTTCCGAGGTGATCGGCTTTATCAGGGATCTGCGCCATCCCAGGCCGGGCGGCGACGAGCCGAAGCCCGCCCGCCGTCTGGCGCTGATGCTCGTGATCGCCTCGCTGCCGCTGGCGCTTGTGCTGCCCTTCCGGGACTATATCGACAGGCTGAACAACAACACCTATTTCATAGGCGCGGCATTTATCTTTACGGGCGCGATACTTTTCCTCTCAGACAGGATGCGCAATGGCAGAAAGACCGAGAAAAATATGTCCGCGGGCGATGCCGTCAAGATCGGACTTGTTCAGGCGCTTGCGACCCTGCCGGGCCTTTCCCGCTCGGGTTCGACCATTACGGCGGGTATGGCGACGGGGCTCAACCGCAGCTTTGCGGTCAAATTTTCCTTCCTGCTGTCCCTTCCGGCAGTCCTTGCGGCGACGCTGCTCGAGCTGATCTCCGCAGTCCGGGGGGGCGCGGACACAACGCGGTTTCCGGCATATCTTCTCGGAATGGTCATTGCCGGCGTAACGGGCTTTTTTGCGATCAGGGCCGTCAGGCTGCTTGCCCGGAAGGGCAAGTTCGGTCAATTCTGCTATTACTGCTTTTTCATCGGTATCCTGACGATCGTTCTGACGATAATTCTTTGACTTGGAGTGAGTTTCAATGGCACAGGCTGCGAAAAAATCGCCTTCCGGACGGGCTGTGCCCGCAGGGAAGGCAAATGCCAAAACCCTTAATAAGGGCGGAAAGCCCGCCGCCTCAAAGGGCAGGCGGCAGCGCGATCCCGCGAGGCGCGCGGCCGGAGCGGTGGCCTGTCTTTTCCTGGGCCTGTTTTCCTTTATCGGTTATTTCGACGTCGACGCGTGGTTCATCCGATATTTTTGCGGCTTCATTAAGGGCCTTATCGGCTGGGGCTATTACATTTTCCCGCCCGCGCTGCTCGTCTGCGCGGTAACGCTGCTGTTCAACAGGAACAAACCCGTCGGCTTCAAGGTCGTTTCAGCGTTCATGACGCCCCTGTTTCTGGGCGCGATGTACCATCTTTTTTCTGCGGACGCGGCTATGGCGTTTACAAAGTCGGTCATATCCGAGCTCTATAAAAGCGGCGCGCTCATGACAAGCGGAGGCGTTCTTTCCGGCCTCCTTGCAATCGGGCTGAAATCCGCCGTCAGTCTTTACGGCGCGGCTCCGGTCGTCACAGTGGGACTGATTTTCTTCGGGATGAGCGCGGCCGGGCTGAGCGTCCCGAAGCTCGTCGAGTACTATAAAACCCGCGCCGCCTACGAGCCCCTGCCCGAAGCGGCGCAGGCCGCGGATTCCGTTTCCGCGTCCGACGGGCCGGCCGCGCCCCGGCCATCCGTCCGGGGCGGCCGCGGAAACAAAAAGGCCATCGATATTCCCGTCGACGAGGACGGCGCGGCCGGCGGGGAATACGTGGAGGAAAGGGTCGGCTTTTTCAATACCAGACCCCGTGTAAAAACCCCGGATCAGGTCTTGTCTCAGAGGCTGCAAAAGGCGTCGTCCCGGCCGGAGCGGCCGCTTACGCCAACGAAGGATGTCAAGCCCCTCTCCCTCGAGGAGGCACAGGCTGTGGCGGGCGTGTCTCAAATCTCCAGCGAGAGCGCCGGCGCTTCCGCCGCCGGCAGAAAGATCTCGCGCGGGGAGGTCGAGGCCGAGACTGAGGAGATCACAAGGACCATAGCCAAATCGCTCGAGGAGACGGCGGATGCCTACAAATATCCGCCGGTGTCCCTGCTCAAAACGGCGGGGACAAGAAACAGTCTCGACGGCAGGGAAGAGATCGCGTTAAACCGCGAAAGACTCGAGAGCACCATCAGCAGCTTTGGCGTCAGCGGGAGCATCACGGGCATCACGCGCGGGCCGACGGTCACGCGCTACGATCTGGAGCTCGACCAGGGCGTCAAGCTTGCGAAGCTGACTAATCTCGCGGGCGACCTTGCCCTTTCGCTCGGCGTTATGAGCGTCCGTATCGCGCCGATACCGGACAAGATATCCACGGTCGGCATAGAGGTGCCGAACAAGCTGGTCAGCACCGTTTACCTGCACGACATTATCAGCTCCCCTGCTTTCAGGGCGGCGCAGTCCAGGCTTAGCTTCGCCATCGGCGAGGATATCAGCGGCAGCGCCATCGTCGGAAATATCGCGAAGCTGCCGCACCTGCTTATCGCGGGAACCACCGGCTCCGGCAAATCTGTCTGTATGAATTCGCTCATCCTGAGCCTGCTTTATAAATCCACGCCGGATGAGGTGCGCCTGATCATGATCGACCCGAAAATGGTCGAGCTGGGCATATACAACGGCATTCCGCACCTTTTCGTCCCGGTCGTGACCGATCCGAAGAAGGCCGCCGGCGCCCTGCAATGGGCTGTTGTGGAAATGCTCAAGCGCTATCGTCTGTTCTCCGAATGCGGCGTGCGCGACCTCACGGGCTACAACACCCATCAAAGCGGGATCAAGAGCCCGTCCCTGCCGCGGGTGGTCGTCGTCATCGACGAGCTGGCGGACCTCATGCTCGTGGCCTCCAAGGAGGTCGAGGAGAGCATTTGCCGGGTCGCCCAGATGGGGCGCGCGGCGGGGATGCATCTGGTCATCGCCACGCAACGGCCCTCGGCGGACGTCATTACGGGCCTGATGAAGGCCAATATCCCGAGCCGCATCGCCTTTGCCGTCTCGTCCGCGATGGAAAGCCGCATCATCCTCGACAATCCCGGCGCGGAAAAGCTGATCGGCGCGGGCGACATGCTCTATTCGCCGCTGGGCGCGGGAAAGCCCATGCGCGTCCAGGGCGCGTTCGTCTCCGATGAAGAGCGCGAAAAGGTCATCGGCTTTGTCAAGGAAGGTGCGCAGGTTCTCTACAGCGAGGATATCATGGCACAGATCGAAAAGGCCGCTGAGGCCAAGAGCGGCGACACGGGCTCAGACGGCGACAGGCAGGAGGCTCCGGACGCCGCTTCGGATTATGACGAGCTGCTGCCCCAGGCGGTCGAGGTCGTCTTTGAAACGAAGCAGGCTTCAGTCTCCATGCTCCAGCGCCGCCTCAAGCTCGGTTATTCGCGGGCGGCGCGGATCGTCGACCAGATGGAGGAGCTTGGCGTCGTCGGCCCCTTTGAGGGCTCGAAGCCGCGCCAGATGCTGATTACCAGGCAGCAGTGGCAGGAAACGCTGGCTTCACAGGGACGGGCGGTCCCCGCGCGGGGCGGCGATCAGGTCAGCTTTTCGGAATATGTCGACGCGCCCGCGGAAGATTGGAAGGACTGAAGCGGGGACGCGGCCGCACAGGGGGCCTCCGGTTCACCGGAGACCCCCTGAATAAAACGCTTCCCGGAAGCCCGGAGGGAAAATGAAGGATCATTTCGACATTCGGATGGAAAGCGGGGCGCTCGGAAACGTGAGCGTCCTCGGCCTTGCACATATCGGAGACGCGGTGTATGAGCTGCTTGTCCGCACCTGGCTCTGCGAAACGGGGAAAACCACCTCAGCCGGACTGCACAGGGCGACGGTCGCCCGCGTCCGGGCGCAGGCTCAGGCGAAGGCGGCGGAAAAGCTCCTGCCCGGGCTGACTGAGGCGGAGCTGGCCGTCTACCGGCGCGGGCGCAACGCCAAGGTGCACAGCGTGCCGAAAAACGCCGGCCTTTCGGAATACCACGCCGCGACGGGACTTGAAGCCCTTTTCGGCTGGCTGTACCTGAAAGGCGGGAAGCGCCGGATCAACGAATTGTTTTCCCGCATAATGGAGGAATAAGCCATGCCGTTTGACGCTGTTACGGTCGGCGCCGTCAAAAACGAGCTTTACGACACGGTCGTCGGCGCAAGGATCGACAAGGTGCAGCAGCCCGCACGGGACCTGCTCGTACTCTCTCTTCGGGGTCGCGGGCAAGGCTGCAGGCTGCTCATCTCCGCGGGCACGGGCACGGCCAGGCTCCATCTCATGAAGGCGGCCTATGAAAATCCCCGGACGCCGCCGATGTTCTGTATGCTCCTGCGCAAGCACCTCATCGGCGCGCGGGTCGCGGCGCTGGAGCAGCCGGGTATGGACCGGATGCTCATATTCGAGCTGGACTGCTTTGATGAAATGGGCGTCCCGATAAAAAAGCGGCTCATTGCCGAGCTGATGGGCAGAAACGCGAATGTGATCCTGGCCGGCCCGGACGGGCGCGTTATCGACGCCCTGCGCCGGGTCGACGGCGATATGAGCCGGATTCGGCAGGTGATGCCGGGGCTGATTTACCGCTTTCCGCCAGCCCAGGGCAGGCCGGGCTTTTTTGCGCTGTCCGGCGAAGAACGGCGCGCGCTGCTGCGGAGCGCGGACCCGGAACTGAGCGCGGAAAAATGGCTGATAGACAGCTTTTCCGGCCTGTCGCCGCTGCTCTGCCGTGAGCTGGCTTTCCGCGCCTGCGGGGATGCCGCCGGGCGGCTCGGGCGCTTCACGCCGGAACAAGCCGGAGCCTTTCGGGGGGCGATGGACGCGCTGGCGGAAGCAGTCGGCGCAGCCGCCTTTGAGCCGACGATGCTGCTGGTCGGCGGCGAGCCCTCAGACTTTTCCTTTATGCCCATAAAGCAGTACGGGAGGCTGGCGGAATCGGTCTCTTACGCCGATTTTTCCGGCCTGCTCGAGGATTTTTACACAAGGCGCGACAGACAGGAGCAAATGCGCCGGAAATCTCAGGCGCTGTACAGGCAGGTCAAAAACGCGCACGAGCGCAGCGTCAGGAAGCTCGCCGCCCGGCGGGAGGAGCTGCGCCTGACGGAAGACCGGG
>JAISDV010000163.1 GCA_031264545.1 Oscillospiraceae bacterium
GCTTACCGCATCATGACCGAAGGCTTCGGCAATCCCGGTTCGACCCACAAAATGGGCCGCGACGCAAAGGCTGTGCTCGACGACAGCCGCGCAAAGCTCGCCAAGGCGCTCGGCGCGGACCTGATCTCGGTCAGCGGACATAAGATCCACGCGCCGAAGGGTATCGGCGCGCTGTATCTCTCCGGCGGGGCCAGGGCGCTGAATCTCCCGCCCCTGATCGTCGGCGGCGGGCAGGAAACCGGAAAGCGCGCCGGAACGGAGGCCCTCCCTCAGATCGCCGCTTTCGGCACAGCGGCGGCGCTCGGCGCTGCACAGCTGGGCGGATCCGCAAAACGTATGGCGGAACTGAAGGCGCTGGCAGTAAAACGCCTGACGGGTGAAATCGACGAACTGAAAGTGCTGTCAGGGAATGCGCCGCACATTCTCAGCGTTTCCCTGCCCGGCTTCAGGAGCCAGGTCATCATGAACTTCCTCGACGCACTCGGCATTTGTGTCTCGAACAGCTCGGCCTGCAAAAAGGGTGCGCGCAGCTACGTGCTCGAAGCGATCGGCCACCCGGCCACCGTCACCGACGGTGCACTTCGGATCAGCCTCTCGCGCTATACGACCGAAGCGGAAATCCACGCCCTCTGCGACGGGCTGGGCAGCGCCTTCCGCACGCTGTACCCCATCCTGCGCTGAGTGCAAAACCATCACGCCGCATAGACTTCGGCTGCCGTGTTTTACCATGGCAGCCGTCTCCGACTTCAGCAGTATTTTTTTATCTTATCGCTGACAGCAGTCATATCGGCTGTCGCGCTGATCGTAAATTTGATGTTCTCCTTCTCACCGAAGGCAGCCAGCTCGTCAAGCAGCGCTGCGAGCTTATCCATATCCGGCTCGTCAAACAGTCTGAACATGTTGGCTATGAAAATATGGGATATATCGTAGTTTGCGGCGTGAAGCCCGTTTATGAAGCCCTTAAAGAACTCGGCGCTTCCGAAGCCGTAGTCGCCGGCATGGATCAGGCGAACCGCATACGGGATATCGTAAGTCAGGTTCTTGTCCTTTTCGAGGCAGACGACGCTGCCGTTTTCATCGTGCACGGCCTGCTTGACAAGCTCGATAAGCTGCTTGGTTTTGCCGGTTCCTTTGGAACCGACGATAAGCTTAACCATGATAAACACCCTCCTTATATTGGCCGAAAAACGTGGTGATCACGCTTGAGCTTATCCTATCATAAAGGCCGGGGAACTTCAATGCCTGTTTTTGTAAAATATCGGATGCGGCGCGGAAAGCTCCGCGCCCTTCCACGCCTGTTTACTGCCGGCCAAGCAGCCTGAACATGTTACTCTTGTAGGCCTCGACCCCAGGCTGGTCGAAGGGATTGACACCGGAAGCGTAGGCCGAAAGCGCGCAGCTCATTTCAAAGAAGCAGACAAGCGCGGCAAAGCCCTCCTCATTCCGCTCCGGCACGCTGATACTGATATTCGGAACCTCGCCCTTGATGTGCGCTGAGGCGACAGCCCTGGCGGCAAGCGCTGCGATATCTGAGAACTCGCGCCCGGCGAGATAATTGAGCTTGTCCCTGTCGCCCAGCTCAAATGGGACCTTCAGGCTTCGGGCGCCGTTTTCAAAGGAGACGACCGTTTCGATGAGCCGCCGGGGACCGTCCTGGACATACTGCCCCATCGCGTGCAGGTCGGCGGTGTATTCGACCGAAGCCGGGAAAATACCGATGCCGTTTTTCCCCTCGCTCTCGCCGAAAAGCTGTTTCCACCATTCCGCCATAAAGCGGAAAGAGGGCTCGTATGACGCGAGGATCTCGATAGACCGGCCGTTCATATAGAGGTGCTGCCGCGTCCCTGCATAGCGCCAGGCCGGGTTTTCGACAGAGCGCAGGTCGAGATCGTGCATCTCCGAAACGGCGGCCCGAATGACCCTTTCGATGTCGATGCCCGCTACAGCCATGGGCAGCAACCCGACGGCGGAGAGGACGGAAAACCTTCCGCCGACATCCTCTGGAACGGTAAAGCGTTCCCAGCCCGCGCCGGCGGCCATATCGTGGAGCAGGCCTTTTTTCTCGTCGGTCGTGGCAAAAATGCGTTTTTTGGCCGCCGAGCCGTATTTTTTCTCAAGAAGGCTCTTAAAGACCCGGAAGCTGAGCGCGGGCTCAAGCGTCCCGCCGGACTTTGAGATCACGTTAACGGAAAAGTCCCTGTCCCCGATCAGCGCGATCGTTTCTCCGATGGCCGCCGAGGACAGCCCGTTGCCCATAAAGAAAATGTCGGGCGTGTCTTTTTTGATCAGGTTGTAATTCGGCGAGCGCAGAAGATCGATTGCCGCTCTGGCGCCGAGGTAGGAACCGCCGATGCCGATGACGACGAGCGCCTGTGAGCCGGAACGGATCTTCGCGGCGCAGGCCGAAATCGCTTTCAGTTCATTTTCCAGCACGCGGGCGGGCAGCTCCATCCAGCCCGTGTATTCCGAACCCTCGCCGCTGTGCGCGAAAAGCTTCCTGTGCGCGTCGGAAATTTTTGCATAATCGGGGCCGATCGCGCCAAAGAAATCCTGCGCGCCGGATAAATCAAGTTTGACCATTTGCCGGTTCCTCTTTTTCCCGACCGTAAAGCCGCGGGATTTTTGTGACTGTATTTTAATACATTTCAATCCGTTTTACAAGTCATTTCTCGGCAAATTTGGTCTTATGTGGGATGGATAGCGCGAATATTCGGTAAAATACCGTGAAAAGTGGCAAGGCTCAGCTCCCAAAGAGCCTTGCGAGCATTCTGCCGTACAGACTGAACAGCTTCAGCCTGCCGACCGCGCTGCCCGCGAGCAGGGGTACGCGCGCAAGCTCGCTGCCCGACGAACGCACGATCATCTCACCGATCTGTTCACCCTCCGCTACGGGCGCCTCAAGCGCCTGCGGGAGCACAAACTCATAGTTGAGCTCGCCCAGGCCGCTCTTTTCCAGCAGAAGGCTTTCTTGACCGCCGTAAGCCGGCTGAACGCTGTCGCTCGCGCCCAGCGTGACACAGACGGGCGGCAGCGGCTTTGGGCTTCTCAGCGGACACAGGGCGTAATTGGCAAAGGCGAAATTCAGGAGCGCCTTCGCGCTTTCAAACCGTTCGTCGGAGGACGCGCCGTGCATGACCACCGCGATATATTCCGTCCCGTCCCTTTCCGCCGTCGCCGAGAGGCAGTACATGGCTTTTCTCGTAAAGCCGGTCTTCAGGCCGGTCGTACCTTTATAGAAGCGAACCAGCCTGTTCGTATTTACGAGCTCCGCTTCCCCGTTCCGCAGCGTATCCATCCAAATCGTGCTGTAGGTCTTGATCAGATCGCAGCTGATAAGCTCCCGGGACATCAGCGCGACGTCATAGGCGGTCGTAAGATGCTCCGGATCGTCGGTCAGGCCCGTGCAGTCGCAAAAGCGCGTGCCGGTCATGCCCAACTCGGCGGCCCGGGCGTTCATCCGTCTGACAAAGCTTTCCTCCGAGCCGGAAACGTGCTCCGCGAGGGCAACTGCGCAGTCGTTGGCCGAAACCACGGCGACGGCCTTGAGCATATCGTCCACGGTCATCTGCTCGCCCTCCTCCAGCCAGATCTGGCTGCCGCCCATCGAAGCCGCGCGGGAAGAACAGACGACCACGTCGTCCGGACTCAGGCGGCCGGCGCCGATTTCCTCCATAATCAGAAGAAGCGTCATGATCTTTGTCACGCTCGCCGGCGCGCCCGGCGTGTGCGCGTCTTTTTCATATATGAGCTCGCCGGTCGTCTTTTCCATCAGCACGGCCGAGGGAACGGCCACTGCGAGCGCCTCCTCACCGACCGGCTCGAGCGCCCGGGCGCCCGCCGGAAGCAGTGCCGCAATAATGAGCGCCGTCATAATTTTTTTCATAGTACGCCTCCAAATAGCCGGGCTGGGCCAGGCCCTGATCATTACACTATATTTGAGCGCCCGGGGCAATATTCCGGGCCTGTGTTTTTGTCAGGCTTTTTCCCGCCTGTTTCCGGGTATATCGGAGCGGGAGCGGCGGGAATCCGGAGCTTGCCGGCAAACTGATTCATGAGACAAATTTGAGACTTGTGCTTTATGCGGTTTTATGGTAAAGTGTCAGCCGTTGAGGCGAAGAGCTGCAACGCCAAGCTAAACCGCAAGGCATCTTTTTCGCATGCCAGCGGTCAATGCCCGCAGCCATGCCCGTGCAACGGTCATGGCGTAGTTTCGGTCGCTTACATATAGGGTGTAATTCCATATATCAGGATAGGGAGTGTATTTATGAAAGAGTATCACGTGCTGACCATGAAGGACAAATGGTTCTCGGGCAAGTTCGACCCCCAAAAGCTGCAAGACGCGCTGAACGCCTACGCTCAGCAGGGATGGGTGCTGAAATGCTGCGCAACGGCCGACGTGCCCGGCTTCGGCAGTGCCCGGCAGGAATTTGTGGCCGTTTTGGAGCGGGACGCATAAATGAAAGGACATCCGACTGTTTTCGACGGGATTATCTTTATTGAAGCTCCCTTCGGCGAAGGGCAAAAGGCGGGTGCCGTCAGCGCGGATTTGAGCTTTAAAATCGGCGCGCATTTGAAGAACCTCAACGACGTGAAAACCATCCTGGCCAACAAGGCCAGGGAGATGAATTGCAATTGCGTCAGCGAATTCAAGTACGGGCAAAAAAGCCGGTGGCTGGCCATCGACGACGTGGCGTACTTCGGCTCCGGTACGGCGACGGTCCTGACGCCGG
>JAISDV010000204.1 GCA_031264545.1 Oscillospiraceae bacterium
CTGAGTCTCAGGCAAGCTTTACAAACAGCAAAGGGCCCCCTCTCACGAGGGGGTCCTTTGCACCGCCCGTCCCGCGGCGCTTCACGCTAAAAATTCAGGTTCTTACTATTTTCATTGTTGAAACGGCAAAAATTGTGTATGATATTGAGGGCTTGAAGGAGGCGTTTACCTGTGGCGGACAATAATAAAATTCAATTATTTGAAGATCGGCGCATACGCACTGCATGGGACGAGGAAAAAGAGGAATGGTACTTTTCCGTCGTCGACGTGGTCGAGGTACTGACCGGCACTGAGAACCCGCGCCGTTATTGGAGTGACCTGAAACGGAAGCTGAAAGCTGAGGGAAGTCAACTGTACGATGAAATCGTACAGTTGAGAATGACAGCTGAAGACGGTAAAAAGCGGTTTACAGACGCCGCCGACACGGAACAGCTTTTGCGGATCATCCAATCCATCCCGTCGCCGAAAGCGGAGCCGCTGAAAAGGTGGCTCGCCGCCGTGGGGCGCGCGCGTATCGAGGAAACGATCGACCCCGAGCAAGCGATCGACCGCGCTGTTGAAATATACTTAAAAAAGGGCTATAGCGAGGACTGGATACACCAGCGGCTTTTAACGATCCGTATCCGCAATGACCTCACCGCCGAATGGCAGAAACGCGGCGTTCAGAAAGGCGCGGAATACGCCATATTGACCGACGAAATAACAAAGGCTTGGGCAGGCATAAACACGCGGCAGTATAAGACCCTTAAAGGCTTGAAAAAAGAGAACCTGCGCGACAATATGAGCGATTTGGAGCTTGTATTGACCATGCTCGCGGAAGCCACGACGACCGAAATTTCAAAAACCGTCAAGCCGGAAAGCTTTGAGGAAAATCAGCGGACAGCGCGGCGCGGCGGCAGGATCGCCGGAAACGCCCGCCGCGAGATCGAAGCCGACACGGGCAAGCCCGTTATCACGGAAAAGAACGCCGCGCAGCTCAATACGCTCGTTACGGATATGATAGAGGACACGGTCGGCGGCTCCGGCGGGGACGAAAAATAGTTTCGCAGAAACTATTTTTTACGCGCAAGTGCGCACTATGTACGCACACACCGTTATTATACCCTCAACTTCCGAATTTATCATGATATCGTTTCGCGATTTGTCATAATTTTGATTCCGGATTTATATTATTTTTTGATTTGGTGCAGATATAATAATCCCCAAAAACACGCGCATCAGCATGCGAGTTATCCCTTAAATGGTTAAGCTTATTCTCTTTTATGCAGCATGATAAGATAGAAGTGTAAATAATAAAAGAAGAATTTGTAAAATATATTTACACACAGTGTTGTATTGTTGGTGCAGATATGCTATAATGATTCCAGAAAAAAGAAAGGAGCCGGATCATGAGCGGCAGCTTGTCAAATCATATTGAACAGGCGCGTTTGGCGCGCGGATATACGCAGGAGCAGGTGGCTCACGCTATAGGCGTTAGCCGTCCTACCTATATCAATATCGAGTCTGGTAAAAAAGAGCTTACAGTCCGTCAGGCGGAAGCCTTGTCTTCCATGCTGAGAATTAATATGGATGACATACTGGGCGTGGCCGACGGAACATCCGTATTTTCTGATATTCTTAAGTCTACCGAAAAATATAAGCAAATGATTCTAAACGCGCTAAAATATGGCGCCGGCGAAGATGGTAAGATTACTAAAACGAAACTTGCTAAATTGGTCTATCTGGCAGACTTCATCTGGTATTATCTCAACGCATCGCCAATGTCCGGCATGACGTACCGCAAACTGCCGCGCGGGCCTGTTGCGGACGTGTATTTCCGGGCCTTAGACGAATTAGAGGAAGACGGCACAATTATCCGCGAGCCAAAGGGAAATGCGATTCTGTTCTCTCTCATAGAAAAGGAGGCCCCTTCCGGCAGCTTGTCAGACGAGGAGCTTAAGCTTATAGAAAAGATTGGGACGGCGTGGCGCGGTAAGTCTACCGACGATATTGTGAACTTTACACGTGAGCAGTTACCCTGGCAGATTTGCAGAGATGGTGAAGTCATTCCATACGGTCTGATTACTCAGGAAGAGCCTGAGCGTGTCTATGGAACGATTCAATTATAGGGTTCGGATTGAGCCTTTTGCGGAAAGGCATTACATTAAGAAATTCCAAAAAGCGTATAAAGAGAAGTGGCTTGCTACTGAGCGAACACTTATCGCAGTCTGTGAGCGCATAGACAACATGCTGCAGTATAATCGTGCCGATCTTATATCAAACGCCGGTTGTTATAAGTTGGTTAAACTTGATTTTGCTGTCGAGGGTACTCGCATGTCGCCGAAAGCTTCCGGCAATAGGTGCATTTTGACCGTCGATGAGGATACACGGGAAGTAAAGATACTGCTTGTCTATTCAAAAAATGAAATTTCTTCACCAAATGAGGCGCAAAAGTGGAAAAGCATTATCAAGGGTGAGTATAGAGAGCTTGCTGAACGCTTTAGTCTGTAGTGTTGTATCCTGCTGGTTTAGAACCTGCATGCATAAACGCTTTTAACGATCCGTATCCGTATTAAAACCTCCTCTCAGTGAAAAAGCGACCCCTCCAAAACGCAGGACCGCCCTTTGGTTTTAGAACTTGTATTCATCGCTCACTCCCTGAAATGCACGTGGCTGTTGATATGGTCGATGCAGAAGCAATGGTAGCCCGCGCATCTGGAGCAGAAGCGGAATTCCAGCTCAGGATGATCCCTGTCCGTTCTGCCGCAGACCTCGCACTTGCGGCTATAGGGCTTACTGGCCTGCTCCCGGGCGTACTGCCGCGCCGCGTTTTTGAAGTCGACGGTCTTCTGCCGCTGCTTCACCGACGACGGGCTGAGCTTATCGAACAGCCAGCCGCCGCAGAACAGCAGATAGTTGAGCACCGCGACGACAGGAAGAAGGTTCACCGGAAAAGGCCTGAAAATCACGGCAAACGCAAAAAAGGCGGCGTCTAAATAGGCCAGCCACTTGACCTTGACGGGGATGACGAAAAACAGCAGCACGACCGTATCGGGATAAAGCGTAGCGAAGGAAAAGAACATGGAAAGGTTGATATAGGACGCGGTGATATCGATGCCCGACCCCCTGACCAGCCACATCAGCGTGCCGTAAAGGATGTTGAGCAGCATGCCGATAAGGTAGTAGATCGTAAACTTGCCCGAGCCCCACCGCCGTTCCAGCGCGCTTCCGATCCAGTAATAGAAATAAAGCGCGATCAGCAGCCAAAAGCCGTCCTGCTCGGGAATAAGCACAAAGCTCAGCAGCCGCCAGACCTCTCCCCTGGTGAAAATAAACTCCGCGTTGAACGTAAGCAGCGGCCGCAGCATGCTTGTCGTGTCCATAATGCCGAATAACCAGACGACCGCATTCCCGATGACGATATAAAGCATCAGGTTCGGTAGTCCAAAACGTGGGTGCGTCAGGCAGAAGCGGTCGATCCGCCGCATAATGCGCTTCATAGCGTCGGTCCCTCCGATCGGAAGTGGTCTTGCTCCGGGTAATAAGATGATACCCTTTTTTTGCCCGGGTGTCTATGATATTTTTGTAAATTCAGCCATTACGGCTGCCAAAAGACATGAGGCAGACGCCAAGCCGGACCAAACCGGGCGACCGAATTCGGACTTTGAAATATTATGCTTTAAGTCCGGGCGCAAATATGCTATGATAGCTTAACGTTGTATCCGTACCGGCGGGGCCGGCGGACGGGATACGCGTTCCGCCCGCCGCTGTGCGAGCATGATATATGGAAGGTACAGCTCCCGGCAAATGACCGACAGAGACGAAAAGAGGCAGGCTATGCGCAGAAATTACACAAACAGGGTTTTCACCTCCGAATCCGTTACGGAGGGGCATCCGGACAAAATGTGCGATCAGATATCCGACGCCGTTCTGGATACGATCATTGAAAAAGACAAAAAGGCGCGCGTCGCCTGTGAATGCATAACAACGACCGGCATGGTCGCGGTCTTCGGTGAGATCACGACGGACTGCTATGTGGACATTCCCGCCATTGTGCGCAAAACCGTCCGCGAGATCGGCTATGACAACCCGGAATACGGCTTTGACTGTAAAACCTGTGCGGTGCTCAGCTCAATCGACGAGCAAAGCCCGGATATTGCCCTCGGCGTCGACCATGCGCTCGAAGCCAGGTCGGGCGAGGCCGACTACGACGGCGCGGATACCGGCGCCGGTGACCAGGGTATGATGTTCGGCTTCGCCTGCGACGAGACGCCGGAGCTGATGCCCGCGCCGATTTCCCTGGCGCATAAGCTCTCCCGCCGCCTTGCCGAGCTTCGCAAATCCGGTGAGCTGAACTGGCTGCGGCCGGACGGCAAAACGCAGGTCACCGTACAATACGGTGCGGACGGCGCCGTCGAGCGCGTTCCCGCCGTCGTCGTCTCCGCTCAGCACGGCCCCGATGCGGACATCGGCGTTCTGCGCGAGGCCGTCATGGAAACCGTGATAAAGCCCGTCATCCCCGCGGGACTCATCGACGGGAATACGAAATTCTTCATCAACCCCACCGGCCGCTTCGTCGTCGGCGGGCCCGTCGGCGATTCCGGCCTGACCGGGCGCAAGATCATCGTCGACACCTACGGCGGCTACGCCTGTCACGGCGGCGGCTGCTTCTCCGGAAAGGACCCCACCAAGGTTGACCGGAGCGCCGCCTATATGGCGCGCTATGTTGCCAAGAACCTTGTCGCCGCCGGTCTGGCCAGCCGGTGCCAGATCGAGCTCGCCTACGCGATCGGGGTCGCAAGCCCCGTCTCCGTCGTGGTCGACACGCAGGGCACAGGCCGTATCCCCGACGAGCGCATCGCTGAAATCGTATCCGTCTGCTTCGACCTGCGGCCGGCAAGGATCATCAAAAAGCTCGACCTGCTGCGTCCGATCTACCGGCAGCTTGCGGCCTACGGGCATTTCGGCCGGACGGATATCGACCTGCCCTGGGAGCGCACGGACCTGTCCGAGGTCCTGCGCGAACGCGCAAGATGACCGAAAAAACGGGCTTGGAGATATCCGATGGATTTTGAAAACGACCGCGAGGACCTGATCGAGGGGCGAAACGCCGTTATCGAGGCGCTCCGCGCAGGCAGAACAATCGACAAAATATTTATTCAGAAGGGCGAGACGGACAAGACCCTCGGACATATCGCCTCGAAAGCGCGGGACGCCGGCGTCGTCGTGGTCGACGCGGATAAAAGAAAGCTCGACGCACTGAGCAAGACGCACGCGCATCAGGGTGTCGTCGCGCTGACCGCTGTGCGGGAATACTGCACTGTCGCGGACCTTCTGGCAACCGCCGCCGTGCGGAACGAGCCGCCTTTCATCGTCGCCTGCGACGAGCTGAGCGACCCGCATAATCTCGGTGCGGTCATCCGGACGGCTGAGGCCGCCGGCGTCCACGGCATCGTCATTCCCAAGCGGCGCAGCGCCGGACTGACCGCCATCGTCGGCAAAACGAGCGCGGGGGCGGCCGAGCACATGGCGGTCGCGCGCGTAGCGAATCTCAGCGCCGCGCTGCGCGAGCTGAAAGAGGCCGGGGTCTGGATATTCGGCGCCGCGGCGGAGGGCGCAAGCCCGCTCTGGAAAACCGATCTGAAAGGGCCGGTCTGTCTCGTTATCGGTTCCGAGGGCAGCGGCATTTCAAGGCTTATTCGGGAAAATTGCGATTTTCTCGTGCGCATCCCCATGAAGGGTCAAATCTCCTCCCTCAACGCGAGTACGGCGGCGGCTGTCCTCATCTATGAGGCCTTGCGCCAGCGGGGCGTTTAGCGACCGGTCCGTCAATAATCCGACGACCGTCCGCTTCGGGACGGAAGTTGCACATCAGGGTGCGATATGGATAATTTTACCTACGAAAAGAATAGCGATCCGGAAGACAGCGCCGAGCTTTCCGTCGATTCCATTCTGGCCGAGTTTAAGGCGGAAGAGCAGGTTGAGGCGCTTATCGGAGGCGCGGTCTCGGAAGCTGCGGCCGTCTCAGTCACAGAAGCCGCTGTTTCCGCCGCCACCGGTGAGTCCGCCGCGGATTTCACCGCGCCGCAGCCGGAGTCCGCTCAGGCCGGGACGGATTTTTCTCTTGACGATTTGCTGGAGGACGCCAGATATTATGAGCCCGATGCTCCGGGCGACGTGCAGGCGCGGGGCACGGACAGACGCGCCGCCGCGCCGCCGGCGGACGGGACTGCCACAGTCATTTTTGAGAAGATCCCAAGGACGGATGAGGACGCGGTCTGGGCGGAGAGTTCGGAAGCTGCCCGGGAGCGGGATAAATATGCGCCGCGCCGCGAATACGCCCTGCCGGAGGACGGTGAGGATGCTGGGCCCGCCGCGCGGGAAGGCGGCGTTAACCCGCTGATCACCCTCATCGCCGCAGCCTCGGCAAAACGCGCGGAAAAGCGCCGGACAGAGCGGGCACGGAAGGCGCGGGAGGAAAAGGGCCTTCCGCCCGAAATGCGCCCGGAAAAGGCGGCTCTGCTTTATATGGATCAGGCCGCCGCCATTCGCCTGCGGCTGCTGCTCTCGGTTTTTCTCAGCCTTACGCTCGTCTGGCTGAGCTACGGCCTTCCCGCTATGGGCAGCCTCGGTTCCAGCGGCTATGTGCGGACGCTGGTTTGTCTGATACTGATGCTCGTTTCGATGGTCGTGGGGCTTGACATTGTAACGACAGGTCTTATGACCCTGTTCGCCAAAAAGCCCGGTCCGGAATCCCTCGTTGTGCTGTCCTGCCTTTTTTCCGCGGCGGACGCGGCCTATATCCTCGTCTCCGGCAACACGGCGGACGGACTGCCTTTCTGCGCCGTTTCCGCCCTCTCGCTCAGCTTTGCCCTCTGGGGCGCCTACCTGAACTGCCGTAGCTTTGTGCTGAGCTTCCACACCGCGGCGCTTGCGAAGTCCCCCTCGGTCATCCTCTCCGAGGAAGGCGGTGAGGCGTTCGGCCGCGTCCTCGTCAAGGTCCAGCGCCCTGTTACGGGCTTTGTGCGGAAGAGCGAAGAGGCGGACGTTTTTGAAAAGGCCTTCCGGCTCTTTTCGCCGCTGCTGATCGCCTTTGCGGCAATACTCAGCCTGTTCTGCTTCCTGGCCGGCAAGGGCTGCGACAATCTGACGCACACGCTCTCGGCGGCCTTTTCGGTCTGTGCGTCGTTTTCCGCCGTGTTCGGCTTTGCGCTGCCCTTCTATGTGCTCACAAAGCGGCTCGCGCGCAGCGGCGCGGCAGTCGCGGGCTACGCGGGCTGCTCCGAGCTGGGCAGGGTCAATCCGGTCGTCGTCAAGGACGGGGATATTTTCCCCATTCGGACGCTTTCCATCGCCAATGTGACGATACCCGAGGGCTTTTACCCGGATAAGGTCATCTCTTACACTGCCAGTATGGTTGCCGCCGCCGGAATGGGCATCGCCCCGGTTTTTACGGAGCTGATGAAGAAAAACGGCTGCAGCATGAAAAAGGTCGAGGATTTCGCCTGCCACGAGGGCGGCGGTATCATCGCGCGGATAAACGGCGACCGGGTTTATATCGGTTCATCGAGCTTTATGCAGCTCATGGGCATACGCGCCGACAAGGGCGCGGGCTCACAGAGCGCCGTGTACACCGCGATAAACGACGCGCCCGCCGGCATATTCGAGATAAATTACGTCCCGGTCTCGTCCGTTCAGCGGGGGCTCGTCACGCTCCTGCGCGGCAGCACGGAGCCGGTTTTCGCCGTAAGGGATTTTAATATCACGCCCCTGCTTGTCCGGCAGAAGTTTCGTCTGCCCAGAGAGAGCTACGACTTTCCCTCCTTTGCAGACCGCTATGCGATCTCTTCCGCAGAGACCGAGGCCGGCGGCAGCGTCGTCGCCATGTTCGCCCGCGGGGGCCTGAATGCCGTCGCCGGGCTGGTAAAGCGCGGCAAAGCGCTCTATAACGGGCTTCTGCTGTGCGCCGTGCTCTCGGTTCTCGGCGCGTTCGCGGGCCTGCTCCTGATGCTCTCGATGTGCTGGACCGGGGCCTACGGCTCAGCCGGCGTCACCAACGCAATCTCGTTCATGCTGCTCTGGCTGGTGCCGGTGCTTGTGATCGCCATCGGCCAGAGAAGATAGACCGTCCCGGCACGCCGGGGCAGCGGGCACGCCGAAGCTTCCGGCGGGTCCGCTGCCCTTTTTTCGGAAAGGGCGCCATACGACGAAAATGACGAAGACGCCCGTACTTTAACCTAAAAATATTGTTGCAAACGCCACTTTGCTTGTGTATAATCTTATTGTATGAGCTTTAACATCAGGTTAATATAAATTCAAGTAAGGAGAACCCCCAACATGAGCTATGCAATAAAGAACATACGCAATATCTGTCTCTTAGGCCACGGAGGCAACGGAAAAACCAGTCTTGCCGAGAGCATTCTTTTTATGACCGGCGCGACAGACAGGCTTGGAAGGGTGGCCGACGGGACGACGGTTTCCGATTTTGACTCGGAAGAGATCCGCCGCAAGATCAGCATCGCCGATTCCGCCATGTTCTGCGAATACGGCGGCGTTAAAATAAATATCATCGACACCCCGGGCTACTTCGACTTTGCCGGCGAGGTCGCCCAGGCGCTCCGCGTCGCGGACGCGGGCATCGTCGTCTGCTCGGCCAAGGACGGCCTGAACGTCGGCGCCGAGAAAGCCTGGAAGGCCCTCACGGAGGCTAAAAAGCCCCGCGCCATCTTCATCTCCAGGTCCGACGAGGAAAATGCGAATTACGATAGAGCCTTCAGCTCCCTGCGCGAAAAGTTCGGCGTCTCCGTCTGCCCGATGGTCGCGCCCATTGTTGAAAATGAAAAAATCACCGGCCTGATCGAGATCGCGACCAGGAAAGCTTATCAATTCGACGCGAAGGGCAAGCGCGGAGAGATTCCTGTGCCCGAAAGCATGCAGGCCGAGCTTTCCAAGCTCTACAACACCCTCGCGGAGGGTATCGCCGAGACCAGCGAGGAACTGATGGACAAATATTTCGGCGGCGAGGCCTTCACCCAGGCTGAAATGAGCGCCGCGCTCGGCGAGGGCCTGCGCGACGGCTCTATCTGCCCCGTCTTTTGCGGCAGCGCGCTTACCTTCCTCGGCGTCTCCCTGCTGCTCGATGCCATCGTCAGCTACTTTCCCACCCCGCACGAGGGCGCCGATCCGGTGAATGAAGCCGGACCCTCCGCAGCCGTTATTTACAAAACCGTCTCCGACCAATACGGCAAATTCAGCCTGTTCAAGGTCGTTTCCGGCAAGATCACGAACGACATGACCCTCATCAATCCCCGCACGGGCACGAGCGAAAAGATCGGCCATATCTATGTCATGCAGGGCAAGAAGAATATCGAGGTCAACGAAATCTCCTGCGGAGACCTCGGCGCGGTGTCCAAGCTCTCGGACACCAAGACGGGCGATACGCTCTGCGCGGCCTCGCTCAACAAGGCGCTTCCGGGCATCAGCTATGCCGCCCCCTGCTACGCCATGGCCATCGCCCCCAAGACTAAGGGGCAGGAAGACAAGATCGCCATGGGTCTTTCCCGCCTTTCCGAGGAGGATCTCACTTTCACCTATACCAACAACGCCGAAACGCATCAGCTCGTCATCTCCGGCGCGGGCGATATCCACCTGGACACGCTCTGCTCCAAGCTCAGGAACAAGTTCGGCGTTGACGTCGTGCTGAGCCCCGCCCGCGTACCCTACCGCGAGAAGATCCGCGGCAAGGTCAAGGTCCAGGGACGCCACAAGAAGCAGTCCGGCGGACACGGCCAGTTCGGCGACGTCTGGATCGAATTCGAGCCGCAGAGCGAAACCGAAGACCTCGTTTTCGCTGAAAGCGTCTTCGGCGGCGCGGTTCCCAAAAACTTCTTCCCCGCCGTTGAGAAGGGTCTCCGCGAGAGCATCCAGAAGGGTGTGCTCGCGGGCTACCCGGTCGTTTTTCTCAAGGCCACGCTGGTCGATGGTTCCTATCACCCCGTCGACTCCTCTGAAATGGCCTTTAAAACCGCCGCCAGTCTCGCCTATAAGGCCGGCCTTCCCAAGGCGAACCCCGTGATCCTCGAGCCGATCGCTTCTCTCAAAGTCACAATTCCGGACGCCTATATGGGCGATATCATGTCCGACCTTTCCAAGCGCCGCGGCAACCCCATGGGCATGAGCGCACATGACGGTATGCAGATCGTCGAAGCCGAGGTTCCGATGGCCGAAATGGGCAGCTATGCCATCGACCTGCGCTCTATGACGCAGGGACGCGGCAGCTTCACCTTCGCGTTCGTCCGTTATGAGGAAACCCCCGCTATGATTCAGCAAAAGATCATAGAGGAGGCCAAGGCGCTCGCCTCCGGCGACGAGGACTGACGGCAGGCCCTCTCTCAACGCGCCGCAGCATAAAACAGTGCGCACATGCGTATGAAATTATTGTTTATGAATACACCCTGCGACGCGAGGAGGCCGGAATGCCCAGCTCGTCGCGGTATTTGGCGACTGTACGGCGGCTGACGCTTATACCGAGTCTCTTCAAGCTTTCCGCTATTTCCCCGTCGCTGAGCGGGGACTGCCTGTCCTCGCCGAGGATGATGCTCTGTATGCTGTTTTCGATACTGTTTTTCGTCATGGTCGGATGCGCTTCTGCCGTGGGCTTCGGGAAAAAATAATCCGTCGGAAACAGCCCCCAGTCGCACTCGACATACTTGTCCTTGAGCGCGCGGCTTACGGTTGATTCGCTCCTGACGATCCGCTCCGCCAGCTCTTTACGGCTGAAGGGCAGGAGGTAGTCCGGCCCGCTCTCGAAAAAGGCCCGCTGGCTGTTTAAAAGCTGGGACGCGCAGTCCATGAGCGTTTCACACCGCTGCCTGATGCTGTCCCGCAGCCATTGGGCCTTTTTCATGTTTTCGTACAGAAAGGTCCGGACGGTCTCGTTATCCGTCTCCTTATATATTTTCGAATAGGTATCGTCGATCATAATGCTGTCCGCGCGAAGCTGGTTCAGCTCGACGGCGAAGCCCTTTTCCCGTTTAAAAATCCTGATGTCCGGCGCGATATATCCGCTGCCCCTGTGCCTGGTCTCCATCATCAGGGGTTTGGGGTCGAGCGTTTTGATGAGCTGCTGGGCGCTCACGACGCGTTGGAGGGGAAGGCCTGTTTTCCTCGCGATCTGCGGAAGCTGGTTTTTCCCGAGAAGCTCGAGGTGATCCTGCGCGATCTTCCAGGCGTCGCTGTCCTTGAGACCCTTCCGCTCAAGCTGGAGCAGAATGCACTCGCGCGGATTGAACGCGCCGACGCCCGCGGGCTCGAGCGAGCGAAGAAGATCGAGCGCCGTTTTGAGATCGTTCAGCGAAATATTCGAGGCCTGCGCAAGGCGCTCCACATCGTCGTAATACAGATAGCCGTTTTCATCGAGCAGGTAGATCAGCGCGTAGCCGATATGCTCGATCTCCAGAGACGGCCTGAGCATCGCAAACTGCAGGCGGAGACTCATAATCGGCGAGTTGTCGTCGTCCGCGACGATATCCGCAAGGACGGCCTCATTGTTGTCGTCGGTCGCATAATGGGAGTTCCGGCGGCACTTTTCCGCGTAGTCGATGCTGTCAAAGGTGATAACGGGATTTTCCTCAAGCTCCTTCATAAGATAGTCGTAAAGCTCTGTGGAAGGCATCTGAAGCACCCGCAGAGACTGCAGCATACGCGGAGAAAGGATCTGCACCTGCTCCTGTTCCTGCATCTGGTGGGCGGCGAAGCTGTTTTCCAAGGCGCTGCCTCCTATCTCATCAAGTCGGGTTTTGACAGAGAAAAGCGTTTCAGGCTCGTGCGGGGGCACACGCCGGAGCTGCGGCACAGGGCCGTGCCCGATTCTGCTTAAAGGCTCCGGGCAAATGACAAAAAATTATCGGAAGCTGCTATAAAATTATAGCATGCTGACCAACTTTTATCAAGACGGCAGCCTTCTCCAATTGTCGTATTATGCGAAAAAGCTTCGCCGCCGCAGGATTCGGGCACTGCGGCGGCGAAGCTCACTGTCCTTTACCCTGCTGGGCCTGCGGGCTGCAATATCGCCGCAAAAGCAGGAAAACGGCGAGCGAAACCAGTGTGCCGACGAGCATGCCGGCCAGAACGTCGCTCGGGTAGTGTACCCCGACATAGCAGCGCGAAAAGGCGATCAGCACGGCGGGGATATAAGCGAGCGCGCCGCGCCTGCCGAAGGCCAGCGCAAGAGCGATGGCGGCGGCGAAGCTCGAGTTCGCGTGGCCGGACGGGAAGGAATACGAGCTGAGCGGAGCGACGAGGATCTCGAGTCCCGGCACGGCGTCGTAGGGTCTTGCCCGCGCGACCAGCGCTTTGATCAGAAAATCGTTTACAACGTATGCCGCGAGCAGGCAGATCAACATAAAAAATCCGCCAAGCCTTGTCTTCTTGGGAATGAGCAGAACAAGGCCCGTCAGTATCCAGCAGATTCCGGAATTGCCGATCAGAGAGAAAAAGACCATCAGGCCGGTGAGAAAAGGCGCGCGGAGCTGTGTCTGAATACAGAGGAGGGCGCCTGAGTCCAGACTCTGAATAAGCCCGGTCACGGCTTTAGCTCCACGACCGCGTTTTCCTCCATGAGGGTCTTATGCGCGTGGTAAACGCGCTTGCGGGCCGGAACGAAGCCGCGTACGTTCGTCAGCGGAAAAATCCAGCTGTATGGGCCGATATGCGTGCCCGGCTGGGTGACGGCGTTTGCGCCGAGACGCGCGCTGTCACCGAGAATACAGCCGAAAAAGCTGTCACCGAGGTCGATGCGTGTCTCGCCCAGCTTCAGCACGGCGTTGGTCTGGTCAAATTTCCGGTTCGCCGTGATCGCGCCGCTGCCGATCCGTGCGGAAGCGCCGAGGACGCTGTCTCCCGCGAAGGCAAGCGAAGCGATTTTCGCGCCGCCGAAGAGGACGCAGTGCTTGAGCTCGCTGCCGTGGCCGATGCTGCAGCCGTCGGCGATGATCGTGTTTGGGCGTATCACCGCGCCGGGCATGATTTCACAATTTTTACCGATATAGACCGGGCCGATGACGGTCACGCCGTTATAGATGACCGTCCCCTCCCCGATAAAGTAATTGCCGTACAGCTCAGGCGCGTCTCCGCGTATTTCGGCGTAGTTTTCTTTAACACCCGGTTCGGCAATATGCTCCTTTAGGTAGATTTTCGCCTTATGAAGTATCTCGTAAGCTTCGGAAATGCCGTCAAAGAAGTTTTCGATCGGAAATTTGTCGCGCTTCTGAAAATAGTAGTCGAGCTTTGTGGACATGGTGCCTCCTCCTTACAGCCTGGCCGGCGATGGCCGCACGGACCCCGGACAGACGGTTTTGCCCGGCGCGCAGCGGCCTCAGTATTTATATTTCCCTCCACCCAAAAACTCCGTGAGCAAGGCGTCCCGGGGCAAAAGCTTCGGGTCGATCGGCTCAAAGAGCGCGAAAGCGGATGCGATGTCCCGCAGCTCCGCGCAGCGTTCCGCACTATCGGGAACATTTGCGAAAAGCTTCTGTGCAACCGGCTTCATAATACAAACCTCATAGGGCAGGGAGGAATCGAATTTCCAGTCCGCTTTGTCCTTGAAAGGGCTGATGTGTGCCTTCTCGCCGCGGCGGACGTTCGCCCAAATCCCGAAGGTATATTCCGGCGAGGCCCCGCGAAAGAGTTTATCACGCACAACACGGCGGACAAGCCGCATCCAGGTGCCTTTGAAGCAGAGCTCTCCTGCGCCGTTTTCAACGTTTGACCGCGCACTGATATAGAGTCTGAGCGCATCGGGATTTGCGGCGGTCAGCGTATCGTTGAGCGCATGGATACCTTCAACAACGACAATGTCATTTTTTCCGATCTTCAGCCTTTTTGAAGGGCTGTCAGCCCGGCGCTGCTCGGCAAAAAGGTATTTCGGCACTTCGACGGTCTCGCCCGCTGCCAGCTTATGAAAATGTGCGCTGAGCAGTTCCATGTCCACACACTGCGGCGCCTCGAGGTCCGGCTCGCCGGCGGCGGTTCTCGGTGAATTTTCGTCGATCGTCCGGAAATAGCTGTCCATCGCAAGCGCGGTAGTGTTTATCCCGCGGCGGGACAGCTCCTCCTCGAGCTTTTTCGCGGTCGTCGTTTTCCCGCTGCCGGAAGGGCCGCTCATCAGGACGATCGGGCTTTCACTGCGGTGCTTCTGGATAAGATCCGCAGCATAGCGCACTTTCGCGTCATAATCCGCGTTGCACGCCAGAATAAAGTCCCCGGGGGACTTTATTGCCCGCTCGTTGATCTCGTCGAGAAAAAATGCCATTGGCTGTACCTCCCATGTGCGATCTTGCTGTTCCGGCTGCGTTGTCCGCCTTGACCGGCGGCCAATTCCGGCTCAGCGTTTTTCCGCGTCGCCGCATTTCGCAAGCAAGCCGGAGATCTTATTTTTATCCGAAATGACTTTTTCGATACTGCCGATATATTCCGCGGGATATTTCGGATTGAATATGCGCTCAATACGCCCCCCGCCGCAGCACAGCTTCGTGGAAGCGCCGCCGCCGAGAGAAATGACCGAGCAAAGCTCTTCCATTATACATATGTTGTAGAGGCTTTCCGTGCTATCCCGCTGCCAGCCGACATTTTCAAAGCCGCCGGACATATATTTCTGGCGGTACAGGTAATATGGGGCATAGCCTGCCGTAAACAGGGCGGCGTTCGCATAGTCCAGCATTTTCCCGACCGCTGCGGGCGCGGGGCGCTCAGTCCCGCCGAGCATGAGCTCAGAGCCTTTTTTCAGCGCAAGCGTGTGGACTGTAATGTTTTCAGGAGAAAGCCGCAAAACAGCGTCCAGCGTTCTCCCGAAGCCCTCCGGCGTGTCCAGCGGCAGACCCGCGATGAGATCCATATTGACCTGAAATCCGCCCGCCTCGGCAACGCGCGCGAGCGCGTCCAAAACGTCCCGGGCCGTATGCTTCCTGCCGATGGCCTCGAGCACGCTGTCGTCCATGGTCTGAGGATTGACGCTGACCCGCGTGACGCCGCGGCGTTTCAGCACCGTGAGCTTTTCCGCCGTGATCGTGTCCGGCCGGCCGGCCTCGACCGTGTATTCGCGGACAGCGGACAGGTCAAAGGCCTCCGAGAGCCGTCCGCACAGGAAGTCGAGCTGCTCCGCCGAGAGGACCGTCGGCGTCCCCCCGCCCATATAGACGCTGACCGGACGAAGGCCGAGACCGCACATCACCTGTGCCGTCGCCGCGAGCTCACGGTCAAGCGCCGCGAGGTATTCGGGAATGAGCCTCATACTCTTCCGGACGGCCTGGCTGACAAAGCTGCAGTAGGCGCAGCGCGTCGGGCAGAAGGGAATCCCAATATAAAGGCAGACGTCGTTTGTCCGCAGACTGCGGGCACAGTCCAGTCCGGCCCCGGCCGTGTACAGGCACAGCCGCGCCCGGTCGGGGCTGACCCCGTAATCCCGCATGAAGGCGGAAAGCGCCGCCTTGTTCCGCATGCCGGTTTCCAGCAGATTGGAAAGGAGCTTTCCCGGTCTTATGCCTGTGAGCGAACCCCAGACCGGCTTTTCAAGCCCGGACTTCAGCGCGGCACGATAAAAAGAAAGCTTGATTATCCTCTGAAGATATTTTGCCCGCATCAATTCGCCGCTCAACGCTGAAACGCCGACCGCGGCTTTCCCGAGGTAACGCGCGTCCTCCAGAAAAAGCCTGCATACCGCGGTATATCTCTCGGCGCCCTTATAGAGATAAAGCTCCGCCCTGTCCCCCTCCGGCGCTTCCGCAGGATATTCCGGACGCTCCCCTGGAAACAGGGTCAGCAGCATCTGCTCGGCTGCGTAACGGTACCCGTGACCATAAAGAAACAGCTTCATATGATATCGGGATAGCTGCCGTTTGCCGAAGCGTCAAGGCACAAGGCGCTTTCCGCGCGGTCTTCGGTTTCGGTGATGTGCTCGGCCGCCTTAAGCATGATCGCACATTCCATACGTTTTTTGAAAAGCGTGCAGCCGTAATCGTTGATTCCGGCGATGTCGCCTGCGGCGTGATAGGCGTTCGCCGCGCAGCCGCCGCTGCAATAGAGCTTCGCCCAACAGTTTTGGCAGGCGGGGCGCGCATAGGCATTGCAGCTGCGAAAGTGCTCGCGCAGGGCGGTGTTCTTCACGCCGTCCCAAAGGTTCCCCATTGAATAGTCCGGATCGCCCACGAACTGGTGGCAGGGAAAAAGCTCGCCCCAGGTGGTCACGGCAAGGTATTCTGTCCCGCTTCCGCAGCCGGCCAGGCGCTTATAGATGCACGGCCCGCCTTCGAGGTCGAGCATGTAGTGATAGAAAGTAAAGCCCCTGTTTTCTTTATTGCGTTTAATCATTTCCTTCGCCAATATTTCGTACTGCTCAAGCAGCACGGGCAGATCGTCCTCGGTCAGGGCGCAGGGGTCATCCGGAGAGCAGACGACCGGCTCCATAGACAGCGCTTGAAAGCCCAGATCAGCCATATGGAAAATATCGTTTGTAAAGTCGGTGTTGTGATGCGTAAAGGTTCCGCGAAGATAGTATTCTCTTTTCCCGCGCATTTCAATGAATTTTTGGAATTTTGGAATGATAAGCGCATAGCTGCCCTTGCCGTTCGGGGTCTTTCTGAGACGATCATGCACCTGCTCGCGTCCGTCAAGGCTCAGGACGACATTATGTATCTCGCGGTTGGCAAAGTCGATCACCTCATCGTCAAGAAGCAGTCCGTTTGTCGTGAGGGTAAAACGGAAGCGCTTGCCTGTTTCGGCTTCCCTGGAACGGGCATAGGCGACGACAGCCTTGCATACCGCCCAGTTCATCAGCGGCTCCCCGCCGAAGAAGTCAATATCGAGCGTCTTCTGTCCGCCCGAATTTTCGATCAGAAACTCGACGGCCTTTTTTCCGACCTCGAGGCTCATGACCGCCCGCTCGCCGCGATATTTGCCCTGGGCGGCAAAGCAGTATTCACAGCTGAGATTACAGGCGTGCGCGACATGAAGGCACAGCGCTTTGATCGCGCGGCTGTTATTTTTAAAGTCGCAGGCGTGTTCGCCGAAGCAGTCCTCTGAAAAGAGCTTACCCTCGGCTTTCAGCTCCGCGACGTCGGTCAGGCAGCTGTACACCTCATCCGGCGTGATTTCCGGATCACCGGCGTATTTCTCCAGCGCGCGCGCAACGATCTCCTCCGCCGTATGCGTCTGAAAAAGCGCGATGACGTCATAGGCCAGCGCATCTACGGAATGGACGGCGCCGCTGAACACGTCCAGTACGATGTGATACCCATTGAGTTGGTATTGATGGATCATAAGTACCTCCGGCTCCGGCGGCTTTATCCGCCCCGCGCAGACAGGGAAAAATGCTGTTCGGCCAAAACGGGACGAACAGCATCCGATGCTTTTTCCGGGGTCAGGCGCTTATCTGCACTTCTCGCAGACCTGGTTCGCGACGCCGCAGGAGGTCTTGCACGCGGATTGGCAGGAAGTCTGGCACGCGCCGCAGCCGCCTGTCTTCAGGGTCTTTTTAAGATCGCGGGTGCTGAGCGTTTTGATTCTTTTCATGGCTTTCATAGCTGATACTCCTTAAAGATCGACTGCTGTATTCTAATATAGAATATATCGCCCCGCTTGTCAAGGGCGGCGCCGTTTTTGAAGACGTGCCGCGGCAAGCTATACAACCGCCCTGCGGCGTGTCCCACGCCACAGGGTTAAATCCAAGCGCGTGCGCACATGCGCGTAAAAATACCGTTTCTATCTGAGTACGCAGACAGTTTTCGGCATACCGCCGCCGCTGCCGTAAAGCAAAACGCCGGCCTCGCGCTGAATAGACAGGCTGCTGACCACCTCATCCGTCAACTCCTCGCCGGGTACGACCAGCGGGATGCCGGGGGGGTATGCCCAGATATATTCCGCGCAGATCCGGCCACGCGCGTCGCGGAGGGCAAGCGCCCGCGCGGGCTGCCTGCGCGCCTGCGATACGGCCATCCGCCTCGGCGGTATCTTCGGAGCAGTAAAGGGAACGCGCGGAGCCGTCCGCCTGACGCCCGCGTCCACCGCGGCGAGCGCCGCCGCAAGTTTTTCAAGGTGCTCGTCGCTGTCGAGCAAGCCGGTCATCGCGACCGCATGGCCGCAGGCGGCCATTTCACACTCTATGCCGAAGCCGGCGCGGAGCGCGTCCATAACGGCCACGCCGGTCGTGTCCGTCCCTTCACAGGAAATCAGGATTTTGCTCCTGTCGAAGCCGCAGACCTCGGCACTCTCAATGCCGCGGCCCGAATAGCCCGCCTGATGACCCCGTTTCTGACAGGAAAAAAGCTCGCCGTGGCCCGGAAGCCGCAGATTTTGAACAGGTGAAAGCAGCCCGTCAAAGCGGTCGAGCCGTGCGCGCCACGCCTGAAAAAGCGCGCTCCCGCGCTCCTCGACCAGCTCGCGCGTACCATCGATCGCGGCCATGAGCAGGTATGAGGGACTGCTCGTCTCATATACGGATAGCTCGCGCAGGATATCCTCTCTCCGGATAAGCCCGCCTGAGAGATGGAGAAGTCCCGTCTGCGTGAGTCCCGTGAGTGTTTTGTGGACGCTCTGTATAACGATATCCGCCCCCGCATGGACAGCCCCGCCCGTGAAATAGGGTGACAGGCCGAGGTGTGCGCCGTGCGCCTCGTCCACGATCAGGGGTGAGCCGTACATATGGCAAATTACGGCAATTTCCGCAATGTTGCTGATCACGCCCTCATAGGTCGGGCTTGTCAGGATAATTGGAGTACCAAGATTATCCTGTACCGCGATTTCTATCGCCTTGGGTGAAATGCTGCCGCAAAAGCCGAAGCCGGCGACTGTCGGCGGCGCGATGTAAACGGGCGTAAGCCCGTTCAGCTCCGCGGCGTTATAGACCGAGCGGTGACAGTTTCTCGCCATGATGAGCGTCCCGTTTCCGCAGAGCTTTGAAGCCGCGGCGACGGCGGCAAGAATGCCGCAGGTCGAGCCGTTTACGAGGAAAAAAGCGTCGGCGCTGTTCCAGAGCGCTGCGGCCCTTTTCATGGCTTCGCGCAAGATCCCATGCGGATGATGCAGGTCGTCAAAGCCCGCGATTTCGGTAATATCATACCGCGCGCCCAGCTTTTCGAGAAATGCGATGCCGGCGGCGTTGCGTTTATGCCCGGGAACATGCATGGGTACGGCGCCGGAGGCCGCATAGGCCTTAAGCTGTTGAAACAGCGAGGGAAAGGCATCGTCTTTTATCATGAAGCACCTCCATATCGGCCCCGGTCGGAAGCGCATAGGCTTCCGCTGTGTGACGGCTTCGGATATCGGCAAGTCCATTATAATATCGTCCGCGGCCGATTATCAACATATTTCACCGCTTGATTTTTTGCAAGCAAATCCCGGGAGAAAAAAATTCTCCCGGGATTGACAAAAAACGCCTTTGCACAGCTATCAAAGCTGAAAATATTCGGCTGTGCTTATTGCATTTCGCTGAGCTTGACGGTAAGCCTGGATTTTTTGTGAGCCGCGCAGTTCTTGTGGATCAGATGCTTTGACGCGGCATGGTCGATCGTTTTGACAGCGACCTTATAGGCACTGACGGCTGTTTCGCGATCGCCCTCTGTAATTGCCGCGTCGAACTTCTTCAGGTTAGTTTTGAGCAAAGTTTTTGCCGCCCTGTTTTTCACGTTTCGGGCCTTGGCAAGGGCGTCTCTCTTCGCCGCAGATTTAATATTGGGCACTGGTTGCCACCTCCTCCTATAAGCAGTCGCGTCATAAATATTCCGCGGACATTAATTCTACCACTAAAAATCACCGTTTGCAAGAATTTTTTCAGTTTTTTCTTTTTTCTTTTTGAGTAAAATCGAGAAGCTGCTTGATAATGCGGAACGGCGGAAAATGACCGCTTTGGCGGTATTTTGCGCTGTGCATACAGGTTCTCATAGTATAAGCCGGCTGTTAACGCAGAGACTATACATAAAATATTGACGGAGGAGCAGGAATGGAAGGCTTCAGGCAACGGACCGATCTCGCCGCCGAGGCAAGGGAATTGGCGGCAGCCGGGAAAGCGGAGGAGCTGGAAGGCGTAAGCTTCGAGGAAATCGCAGCGGAGGAATTTAAATACCAAAAATTGTCAATTGCGAATGAAGCCGGCGCAGCGGCGATCGGAAAACCTGTTGGAACATACTATACGGCATTCCTTTCCTCCGTCTTAAGACGTGAAAGCGGCAGCTTTATCGCTGCGGTTTCAGCGCTTGCCGGACTATTGCGGGAATTGGCCGGCGAACCGGGCGGCCTAAGTCTGGTTGTGGGTCTGGGAAATAGGAATATAACCCCGGATGCGATTGGTCCTGTTTCAGCCGCGGCGGTGCTTGTTACGCGCCATTTAAAAAGGCATGTGCCGGAGGATTTTGCCTTCCTCAGTCCGGTCGCAGTCGTTACGCCCGGTGTTCTCGGGACGAGCGGGATCGAGAGCGCCGACTATATCAAATGGATCTGCCTGAGGCTCAGGCCGGACAGGGTTATTGTCGTCGATGCGTTGGCTGCCCGTAATCCGGACAGGCTGTGCAGGACGGTTCAAATGACTGACACAGGCATCACGCCCGGCTCAGGCGTCGGCAACAGCCGCAGTGCAATCAACAAAGAAATGCTCGGCATTCCCGTCATTGCGATAGGCGTTCCCACTGTGATCGATATTCGCAGTCTTCTTCTGGACATGGGAGAGGGTACGCTTTCAAAAAAAGCAATAGATGCGAACGCTATGATCGTCACCCCCAGGAACATTGACAGCGAAGTCAGCTGTGCCGGGCGGGTAGTCGCTTACGCGATTAATCTTGCGCTTCATAACGGACTGACTGTTGAAGACATTGATATGCTCATCGGCTGAGTGCGCCCTTTTCTTCTGAGGGCAATGTTTCACGTGAAACATTGCCCTCAGAAGAAAATTACAGCATCGCCGCTAAAGACATTGAAAACGCTGTCCCAAACTGTTATAATAAACAGCAAGACATAGAAAGGGCGCCAGGGAACACCATTATGGGCAAAATCATCGCAATAGTTAACCAGAAAGGCGGAGTGGGAAAAACGACTACCTGTGTCAACCTTTCCTATGCGCTGCACCTCCGAGGTAAGAAAGTGCTGCTCTGCGACTGCGACCCACAGGGGAACAGCACCTCCGGTCTCGGCGTCGACAAAAGCACGAGTCCGAATACATATGACGTGATCATGAACGGCGAATCGCCGGAAAATGCGGCAGTTCAAACGAAATTCGGGAGCCTTCTTCCGGCCAACCGAGAGCTTACAGGGGCGCTTATTGAACTCGTAGGCGTTGATGAACGGGAATTTGTGCTGAAAAAGGCGCTTGCCGCGGTCAAAGAGCAGTACGATTACGTGTTTATCGACTGTCCGCCCTCGCTCGAACTCTTGACGCTCAACGCCCTCTGCGCCGCGGACAGCGTACTTGTTCCGGTACAGTGCGAATACTTCGCGCTGGAAGGCTTGACCGACTTGGTCGCAACCGTCAAAACAGTCAACAAACGCCTGAATACCAATTTGAAGTTCGAAGGCTTCGTGCTGACCATGTATGATTCCCGTACTAAGCTTTCTCTCGAGGTCGAGGCGGAAATCAAAAAGTTTTTTGGAAACAAGGTGTACGAAACCCGAATACCGAGAAATGTCCGCCTGAGTGAAGCGCCAAGCCATGGAAAGCCTGTCATTGCTTATGACAAAGCCTCAAAGGGAAGCCGGGCCTATCTGAAGCTGGCAAGCGAATTCCTCACGGCACAGGGCGGAAAGCGTATAAAACAAGGGTTGTTCGGGCTGTAAATCGGCGGAACTATAGATATTAGGAGGTCGTTATGGCCGAAAAGACACATAATAAAAGAGGACTGGGAACCGGATTGGGCGCGCTTTTTGGAGAGGACAGCATCGAAAACGATCTGAGCGGGGCTATGAGCCTGGCAATAGAAAAAGTTGAACCGAAAAGTGATCAGCCAAGAAATTCCTTCGACCGGGAGAGCCTGCAGGCGCTTTCTGATTCGATCCGGCAGTACGGAATGATCCAGCCGATCACAGTCAGGCGTCTGGATTCAGGCTATTACCAAATCGTTGCAGGCGAACGGCGCTGGCGGGCGGCAAGGCTGGCCGGTCTGTCTGAGGTGCCCGTCCGTGTAATCGAGGCCGATGATAAAAAGGCTATGGAGCTTGCGCTCGTCGAAAATCTCCAGCGCGAGGACCTGAATGCGATCGAGGAGGCCAAGGGCTACCGCACCTTAATCGAAGAGTATGGTATGACACAGGAGGAAGCCTCCCAGAGCATCGGTAAATCGCGCTCAGCCATAACAAATGCCCTCCGGCTGCTCAAGCTCGCGCCCCCCGTCATGGCAATGGTGGAGGACGGGGACATCTCAGCCGGGCACGCGAGGGCGCTGCTGGCCATCAGGGATGAAGCGGATCAGCTCCGAGCCGCAACAAAGGTTATCAGCGAAAGCCTCTCCGTCAGGCAAGCCGAAAGTCTGGCGGCAAAATTGAGCGCGCCGGCTACTGAGAGAGACACGCCGAATGACGACAGCACAGTTATCAGGGTCAATTACCTTGCCGAGGCGGAAAAAAGGCTGAAGGCCGCATTGGGCCGCAAGGTAACGATACGCGACGGCAGCAAAAAAGGCCTTGTTGAATTGGAATATTATGGAAGCGACGATAGAGAGGTCCTGATCGATGCGTTGCTGAAATTCGGCGGCGCAAAAGGGGATACGGGCTGCGAGGGCGACTGACGGCAGTCAGCGCCGGCAGCATGCTATGAATTCAGCCGGAATCACCGGCAGGGAGAGGAGCAATAAAAAATGCTGGATATAAAAATTATCAGGGAAAATCCCGAAGAGGTCAAAGCAAGACTCAAGGCAAAGCTGGCCGACTGCGACAGCGCGATCGACAGGATACTGGTTCTCGACAGCAAACGCCGCGAGCTGATTTTTGCGGCTGAAAACGCCAAAAGCGCGCAAAACAAGGTGTCCAAGGACATTCCCCGGCTTAAAAAGGCCGGACAGGACACAACGGAGATTCTCGCCCGCATGAACGCGCTCAAGGAGACGATCAAAAATCTCGACGCGGAGCTGAAAACGGTCGAAGATGCATACGAGGAGCTGATGCTCTCGCTTCCCAATCTTCCCGATCCCGACCTTGTGCCCGGCGGAAAGGAAAACAACGCGCCTCTGCGTTTTTTCGGTTCCGCCAGAATCCATGACTTCGAGCCGAAAAACCACATTGATCTCTGTACGGAGCTGGGGCTGATCGATTACCCGAGAGGCGCGAAGCTCGCCGGAAACGGCTACTGGATCTACCGCGGCATGGGCGCGCGGCTGGAGTGGGCGCTGCTCAACTACTTCATTGAAACGCATGAGCTCGAGGGCTATGAATTCATGCTTCTTCCGCATATGCTCGGTTATGAATGCGGGCTGACCGCCGGGCAGTTCCCAAAGTTCAAGGAGGATGTTTACTGGGTCGAAGCGTCCGAGGACCAGCAGCGCCGTTTTATGCTGCCCACCGCCGAAACGGCGCTCGCCAGCATACACCGGGCAGAGCTGCTCGCCGAAGCCGAGCTGCCGAAAAAATATGTCTCCTATACGCCCTGTTTCCGCCGTGAAGGCGGCTCCTACCGCTCTGAGGAGCGCGGAATGATCCGGGGGCATCAGTTCAACAAGGTCGAGATGTTCCAGGTGACGCGGCCCGAGGATTCCGCCGCGGCCTTTGAGGAGCTTGTGACCAAGGCGGAATTCCTTGTCAAGAACCTGGGGCTGAAATTCCGCACCGTGAAGCTCGCTGCCGGGGACTGCTCGGCAGCCATGGCCAGAACCTACGATATCGAGGTTTACATTCCCTCGATGGGCGCTTACAAGGAGGTCTCCTCCGTCAGCAACGCGCGTGATTATCAGGCGCGCCGGGGCCAGATCCGCTTTCGCCGCGAGGAGACGGGCAAGATCGAGTTCTGCCATACGCTCAACGGCTCCGGTCTTGCGACGAGCCGGATACTGCCTGCCATCGTGGAACAGTATCAGAACGCCGACGGCTCCGTCGAGGTTCCGAAGGTGCTCAAGCGCTACCTGAGAGGCAGGGAACAGATCACAAAGGACGATATTAAAAGGGCGCAAATGAAAAATCCCCTGAGCTGCGGGTAAGCCTCTAAAACAGCAAAAAATATCCTGTTAAGATATTTTTGTGGTCAAAAATCTGCACATTACAGTGCATTGTTTGTCAGGCTTGCTTCATCGTTCCTGTTTTGAGGAAGCGGCTGTGCCAGGACAGCGCCTTGGAGAGATCATGCGGCGTCTGGCATGGGCCGCAGAGCGCGCTCGCGGAGCTGAAATAGTCCAGGAGCGGCGCCCGGTAATCCGGGTGCGCGCAGTTTTCGATGATCGCGCGCGCCCGCTCCTTAGGCGATTTTCCGCGCAGATCGGCATACCCGTACTCGGTGGCAATAATATCGGTATCATGCTCCGAGGAATCCACATGCGGAACCATCGGAACGATGCAGGAAATATCGCCGTTTTTCGCCGTAGCGGGCGTAATAAAAACCGACAGCTTCGCGCTTCTGCAGAAATCATTTGAGCCGCCGATACCATTGAGCATATCGACCCCCAGCACGTGGGTTGAGTTGATATTACCGTAAATATCCGCTTCAAGCGCAGTGTTTATCGCGACGAGACCCATCGCCGTTATCTGCGAAGCGCTATTGGACGTCCCGAGCGGGCGCAGGACGATATGCTCCTTGTAAAACGCCGCATTCGCGAAAAAGGCCGCGAGCCCTTTTAAGGAGAGATCGAGCGCCGTTGTCGAGGCCTCGGAAATCACGCCGGCGGCGATCAGGCCGAGCGCGCCGTCCGCAAGGACTTCTGTAAACATTTTAAGATTTTTGTGACCGCCCTCGCTGAATTCCCTCAAAACCGCGTTGGCAACGCCCCCGACGCCCGCCTGAAGCGTGAACTCAGCCGGCAGACGCTTCGCCGCAAGCTCACCGTCCAAAAGCGCGCGTACCTGCTTTGCGATGCCCCGGCAAACGGCGTCCGTATCCCGGATGTCGATTTCCGGCTCCTCCGCCTGCGTGATCACGATACCCGCGATTTTTTCGGGATCACAGCGCAGAACCGCTTCGCCCCTGCGTTCGAGGATGCCGCCGAGGGGACAAAGCGCGCTTCCGCCGACGTCGTGGATACCCGTGATCGCAGTGGGCACGGCGAGATTTATCTCAAGCAGAACCTTTTCAGCGCACTCGAGAAGCGCGTCATTGATCCCGAGCGAGAGGGACGGGATGATCCCGCCGTCCTCCCTGATGCCGGAACACGCGATCACCGCGCAGTCGACTTTCCCGAAAACGCCGGCGCGCAGCTTGTCTGAAAGCTGTCCGAGATGTACGTCCGAAAAGGCAATTTTTCCGGCGTTTATCATATCACGCATCTCGCGGCACCACTGGAAAGCGATATAGCGGGAAACGGCGTCCGACTGGGCTAGCTCCGTAAGCATTCCGCGGCCGGCGCCCTGAATCACCGTGAGGTCATGGAACTTACCGGGCTTGGCAAGCTCAAGCGGTATGGCCTTTGGCGCGCCGGTGCTGAAGCCGCTCATCCCGATTATCATGCCCGGTTTAATAAAAGCGGCGGCCTCCTCCGCGCACAGGATACGATTTTCAAGCGCCGCGCATTGCATTCTTTCACAGTACATGCTGTTTCCTCCGGTATCTGAGAACCTGTATTTACAGCGAAAAATGCCGGACAGGCAAACCGTTATTCGACGAATTTCCGCTCAGAGACACAATAGAGTTTATTATAACGCACTTGCAGACAAAAGTGAACAGAAAATTTGTATCTTTTTTCCAGCTTGTTTCCGGCGCGAGTCCCTGCCGCAGCTCCGTCCGTCCTGTTTATCGAGATAACGGAAGAAAGTTATCGAAGGTACAAAAAGACCGCGTATTTTTGTGCCTTTTGGCCAGTATTTTGAAATAAAATAGAAAAAGCGGCAAAAATCCTGTTTAATTTTTGTCAACAAGTGCAGGTGCAAAATGCGCAAAATACGTTTATTTCCTTCTCGCGGAGTGTTATAATTTTGCCGCAGTTATAAAATAAGCACTTCGCTGTACGGATCACCGCGCCGAACGGGCGCGGGCTTGTGCCCTGTTTTGGACGCAGGCGCGCTCTTTTATGATCGATCGCATAAATCACAGCAGAATCAGCAGGAAGCCCTTGCGACCCCCTGCTCCGGCTGAACAGAAATGGACACAGGATACTGCCGCGTCCATTTTTGCGTTTTCAGGCAAGTTTCAGAGCGTCGGGTCTCAACTAAAAAGGAGGAAAGAAATGGAGTACCAAAGACTGTTCGAATCCGGCATTTCGACCGCGGCGGCGCAGGCCTGGAGAGCGCAGGGAAAAAAGGCCCTGGGCGTGATTTGCTGCCATGTTCCGGAGGAGCTTTTCTATGCAGCGGACATATTGCCCGTCCGTATGAGAGCAACCGACTGCGTCGATAACGCCGAGGCCCAGGCCTGGATGTCGAGCTTCAGCTGCAGCTTCGCGCGGGGTATCCTGCAATACTGGCTGGCCGGCCCGTACAAGGACCTTGACGGCATTGTCACCTCCGACGGGTGTATGCAGGCCTCCCGCGTATATGACAACGCGGCGCATATCAACGCCCGTGAAAGGACCGGGAAATATATCCGTCAGATCGACGTGCCCAGAAAAACATCCAAACGCGCCTATCCTTTCTACAAAGAGGAGCTGCAGATACTGATCAGCGAGCTTGAAAAGCTCTCAGGCAGCAAGGTCACGGATGAAAAGCTGAAAGAAGCCGCCGCCAAGTTCAATGAGGCGCGCAAGCTGATCGCCCGGATTTACGCGCTCAGAAAAGAGAAGCATCCCGTTATCAGCGGCGCGGACTGTCTGAGGCTGACGCTCTCAGCCACAAATATGCCGATCGACGAGTATGTGGCGCTTCTCAAAGCTTTTCTCGCGGACGCCCGGAACCGTACGCCTATTACCGATTACCGCGCGCGGCTTATGGTCATCGGCTCCGGACTGGACGATCCGCAATATCTCCAGCTTGTTGAAAGCAAGGGTGCGCTCGTCGTGCAGGACGCGCTTTGTTTCGGGGCGCGAGGCTTCAACGAGCCGCTCGAAATTGACGACGGCGACGTCCTCGGCTCGATCGCCCGGTATTATCTTGACCGTCTCGTCTGTCCGAGAATGATGGATAAGCACTTTGAGATGGACGATTATATTATCGACGCCTGCAAACAGTGGCAGGTGGACGGTATTTTATATCAGCGTATGCAATATTGCGAGATTTGGGGCGGAGAGGCCGTGTATTTCCAAGACAGGCTCAAGGACGCCGGCATCCCGATGCTGACAGTCGAGCGTGAGGAGCAGCTGGCAAACGCAGGGCAGCTCGGCATCCGCGTAGAGGCATTTGTTGAAATGGTTGAAAAGGAGGACTAGACAATGGCAGACGTCAGAGACCTTGAGGAGCTCGTATTAAAAGGTGAGATGAGCATAACGGAATTCGCCTGCACGAAGATCGACGGCTCCCTGGAACGTATGCGGCAAAAGCACCCGGAAATGCTGTGGACGATGGAAGTTCAGAAATTCATGTGGGACAATTACCGCGACGCCCACAAAAACGGGAAAAAACTGGTGTTCTACGGCGGTTCTGTTCCCACGGAGATCATCGCCGCTTTCGATTGCTTCGGCTTTTATATGGATGTCATCCCCTTCCGTCTTTCCACAAATCCGGCGCTGACCGCCAAGTACATAGACGAGGCTGAAAAATACGTCGCCCCGACGATGTGCGGTCTCGACAAAACCGAGCTGGGCGCGTGGCTCTCCGGCGCCTACGGTATCAAGCCCGATCTCTTCGTTTACAATACCGTCCCCTGCGACAGCTCGCGCCTGGCTTATCCCGCAATGGAAAAGCTGATGAACGTCCCAAGCTTCAGCTTTGACAATCCTTTCCACCGCGACGAGCGCGGGGCGGCGTATCTCGCCGATCAAATCGAGGACTTCATCGCTTTCATGGAGGAGCACACCGGGCATAAGCTCGACTGGGACAAGCTCAAATTCTACATGGAAAATGCCAACCGCAATTTCGAGCTGCAGAAGAAATGCGCGGATCTGCGCAAGCACAAGCCCTGCCCGCTGCCCGGACGTCTTCTCGTGCTGAACGGAACGACCAACGCCATAGCCTGCTATCCCGAAATGGGCGATCTTCTTCAGAGCGAGCTGGAGACCGGCCAGATGATGCTGGAGCTCGGTATGGGCGCCTGTCCGGACGAAAAATACCGCGTCGCTATGCTTCAGAACATGATCTGGGGCGCGGCGGGGATTATGGACTGGATGGAACGGGAGTATAACGCCGTCGCAGTCATGGACGCTTTCGGGTTCCAGGGCGACATCATGTATGAGCACATGGACGACAGGCGGGACTGCCTGAAGGTCATGGGCAAGAAGCTCCAGAACAATCCGATGATCCACGGCGCCTCGGGGCCCTCCGCATATCATCTCGATCTGGTCGACAAAATATTCCAGAACTACGACCCGAACGTTTCCATGTTCCTCGGACATGTCGGCTGCAAACACACCTGGGCCTCCGCGAAAATGGTTTCCGACATGGTCCAGGAGAAATACGGCCTTCCGACCCTGTACCTCGATCTCGATGCTATCGACGGACGCTATAAAACGAACGACGAGATCAAGGCGCAGCTCTCGGAATATTTCGAGACGGTCGTCATGAAATGACTCCCGCGCGCCGGCGGCGCTTACCCGGGCGGCGATTCATATTATTTGCAGGATATATACATGGACAATCGATTATATACCACTTTTCTATGTATCGGAATTGCCCGCCTATTTGCACAAAAAAGTGCCCGAATTATCGTTTAATCCACGGAAATTCTTTCGATAATTGACATTTCAGCGTTCTGACTGTAGAATATTGTGCGTGTGACTGACTAGAAAATTGTTCAATTCAGCAAAAAATACGGCTCAGATACGCGGATAAGGCAGCTTGCGCAGAGCCGGCAGCGACGCTCAAATTTTAACTTATAAAGGCGGGAGCTGCCGGGAATACGGCGGGGAAGCCTGCATAAGGTGAAATTAGAACCCCAAGAATAAAAAGGAGGAGACACATGGATTACCAGAAATTATTCAATGCAGAAATTTCAGGCGAATCGATCGCGGCCTGGAAAGCACAGGGTAAGAAGGCGCTGGGACTGATCTGCTGTCATGTTCCGGTTGAACTTTTTTACGCGCTGGACATTATGCCTGTCCGCATGAGGGCGACAGGGACGACAGAAAGCCCTGACGGGGACACGTGGATGTCCACTTTCAGCTGCAGCTTCGCGAGAGGTGTGCTGCAGCAGTGGATCACCGGCCCCTATAAGGCGCTGGACGGCATCGTGACGTCCGACGGCTGTATGATGTCCGCCCGCGCTTTTGACAACGCCGAGCACATCAGCAAAAAGGCCAAGGAAGGGAAATTCTTTTTCCAGATCGGCGCGCCGCGTATGTCCGGTAATCTTGAGCTTGCTTACTACAAGGATGAGCTCAAGGATCTGGTCGAAGCGCTCGAGAAGTTCTCCGGCAACAAGCTGACGGATGAGAAGCTCAAGGCCGCCATCGCAAAGGAAAACGAAGCCCGCGAGCTCATTCAGCAGGTCAACGCCCTCCGCAAGGCGGAAAGCCCCGTCATCAGCGGTGAAGACGCGCTGACCATCATGCTGGCTGCCACAAACTTCAGCATCGATGAGTACATAGCGTTGCTCAAGGCTTTCCTGGCGGACGCCGAAAACCGCACGCCCATCGCCGACAAGCGCGCCCGCCTGATGATCATCGGCTCCGCGCTTGATAATCCCGGTTATCTCAAGGTCATCGAGGATAAGGGCGGCCTGTTCGTGGCAGACGACCTGTGCTACGGCAGCAAGGTGTTCAATCACGTCCTGCCGGTCCAGGACGCCGATGTGCTCGGCTCCGTTGCCGACTACTACCTCAATCGTATCGTTTGCCCGCGCATGCTGGATAACCGCATAGCCCTCCAGAAAAACATCGTGGACACCTGCAAGGAATACGGTGTCGAGGGCGTCGTGTACCAGAAGATTCAGTACTGCGAGTGCTGGGGCGGCGAGAGCCTTTACCTTGAGCCCGACCTCAAGGCGATCGGGGTGCCGATGCTGATCGTTGAGCGCGAGGAACACCTGGCCAACGCCGGGCAGCTTGCTATCCGAGCGGAAGCTTTCATAGAAATGATTGAGAAATAAGGAAAAGGAGGACTGTAAAATGGCTGAAAAGGTTAAAGACACCACTTTGGAAGACGCCGTGATGAGAGGCGAGCTGTCCGTTTTCGACTTCTGCTGCCAGAAGGTCGAGGGACAGTTGGAACGCATGAGGGAAAGAAACCCCGACCTCCTTTGGACGCTCGAGATCCAGGATGTCATGTGGCACAACTACCGCGACGCGCAGAAGCGGGGCAAGAAGCTCATCTTCTTCGGCGGCCCGGTTCCGACAAATATTATCGTCGCTTTTGACTGTATCCCCGTCTATCTGGATACGATCCCCATCCGGCTTTCCCCGAACCCCGTTCTGACGGGCAAATTCATCGACTCGGCCGAGCGTTATGTCCCGCCCACCACCTGCGGCCTGTGCAAGACCTATATGGGAACCGCGCTCGAGAACCAGTACGGCTCAAAGCCCGACGCTTTCGTTTATTCCGCTGTCCCCTGCGACTCCTCCCGCACCGTTTACCCCAATATGGAGCGTATTTTCAACGTTCCCTCGTTCTCCTTTGACTACCCCTTCCGCAGAGACGACCGCGGCCTCGAATATCTGGTCGATCAGACCGAGCGGTTTATCGTCTGGATGGAAGAATTCACCGGAACCAAGTTCGACTGGGATAAGTTCAAGGAAACTATGAAGCACTCCAACAGGACCTTTGAGCTCCAGGGCAAATGCGCCGACCTGCGCAAGCATAAGCCCTGCCCGCTGCCCGGCCGTATGCTGGTTCTCAACGGGACCTCCAACGCGATGAGCTGTTTCCCCGAGATGGGGGACCTGCTCGAAAAGGAGCTCGAAGCCGGCCAGATGATGATAGAGCTGGGCATGGGACCCTGCCTGAACGGCGAAAAGCACCGCGTCGCCCTGCTCCAGAACATGCTCTGGTCCTTCTCCGGCGCGATGGACTGGATGGAGCGGGAATACGACTCCGTCACCGTTATGGACGCTTTCGGTTTCCAGCACGGCGAGATCTTCGAGCATATGGACGACAGGCACGACTGCCTGAAGACCATGGCCAGAATGATGCAGAACAACCCGATGATCCACGGCGCATCCGGCCCGAGCGAGAACTTCCTGTATCTGGTCGACAAGATCTTCGCGGAATACGAGCCGGACGTCTCCATCTTCCTCGGCCACATCGGCTGCAAGCACACTTGGGCCTCCGCCAAGATGGTCACCGACATGATCCAGGAGAAGTACGGCATCCCATCCCTGTATCTCGACGTCGACGGTATCGACGGCCGCTACAAGACCAAGGACGAGATCACCGGCGCACTTTCGGAATATTTCGACACCGTCGTCAATAAATAAACCGGCGGAAGCAAAGCGTTTTCGCGTCAGCGGGCGGAGGCACAAGCTGTCTCCGCTCCTTGCTTTCCGCGCAGCCGGGGCGGTTCGGAGCGTCCGGCACGGCTACACGCTCAGCCTGGTCGATTTCTCCCGAGCGTACAACAGAAATCGTCCGAAATGCCCTGTGCCTGCCGATCCGGCTTAACATGCGGATGTGAAGCGAAGCAATAAAAAACAATTTTGAAACAAATTTGACACACTGCCTGTGCCATGTTGAATCGGCACGACTCAGATATTGATATAAGTGCCGCTATATAGGCGAAGCGTCCGCCGTGATTGGGAGGACTGCCTGAACAAGGTGTACAAAAAAATGTACCGTAATTTGTTCGAAGAATACTAATTTGTTAAAATCTGAGGAATTGGCATATTTTTTGCTCAATACTCAATACCAGTTATATGGACATGATGACG
>JAISDV010000208.1 GCA_031264545.1 Oscillospiraceae bacterium
ACGCGAATTTCAGCATAGCTTCAAAGGAGGCTTCGCCGAAGGATGGGCGCGTAATTGCCAGATACGCCTCTTGGGTCGGCGCATTCAGCGAAACCGATACGCTGTCCAAAAATCCCTCAAACAGCGGCGGGATATGCTTTTTGTTGATAAGATCTCCCAGTCCGTTGGGGTTCAGGCGCAAGGGGGGACTCTCCGCGGATTTCAGCAGACTGCAGGTATCCAGAAGCAGGTCAAGCGCACAGGTCGGTTCGCCATATCCGCAAAAAACGATTTCTTTATAGGCCGTAAGGTGGTATGCGGACAAAACGCTTTTCATATCCTCAAAATGCGGTTGTTTGTCAAGCCATAATGTGTCTGCGCTGCCCACGCCATTGCCGATATGGCGGATGCAGAAAACACAATCACAGGGGCAAGCGTTTGTAATATTGAGATATAGCTTTTTGTCCAGGGTATATGCGAGCCTATTGGAATTTATCATATCAAAACCCTTTCAGATATTCTTTGATCCTGACCTTATCCAAGGCTAAACCGATTGCACAATACACGAACGCACTTCCTGCGGATTGCAGCAGTGCCGGAGGGAGGCCGGCGATCAGTCCGGCGGGTCCGTAAAGAATCCACTCCGCAGCGGCATACCCGGTCATGCAGATCAAGCCCGCAAAGATCGCGGCGGTCAGATTGCGTTTTGACAGGATCTTTTGAGATTTTGCCGAAAACGGCAGGACCATCAGACTTTTGATAAGCAACGAGGGAAACGCCCATATTGCCGCTCCCGTGAGGACGTCAGCCGCGGCGGCTCCGATCGCGGCGGCGGCGATCGCATAAGGTGCCGGTAAAAACGAAGCCGCAAGGTAAATGAAGGCATCGCCCAAATGTATGTAGCCGATGGGCATATTGATATGGAACAAATATGCCGTGGCAAGAAGAATAAGCGCTGTGAAAAGCGCGCTGAGCGTCAGCGTTTTGATTTCACTTCTCATGTTTTCCGTTCTCCTCTCAGCTGGTTTTTTTGTTCCTGAAGGACTTTTTATGATGTCATCCACGGGGCGTTTCAGTGCGGCGTATTTTCCGCAATGATAAAAAGCCGGCCGAGCGCGCCCTGCGGCCCGTCCGTATGGATCTCGACCCCGGTAAAACCGGCCGTGCCCAGAAGGACGGAGAGCGCTTCCGGCGTATGGCAGTATTCGATGTGTTCCTCGAAGGCGCGCTGCCAAAATTTGCCCCGCCGCGTGAAGATGTCTATCCCGTAACACAGAGCCGCTGCCGCTTCATCGAAGTCCGCCCGCCACAGGCAGAGACTGTTCTCGTCCTCGTCCACGGAGGTGAAACCGTCCAGCGCGCGCAGGCGCTCCGGGGAATTGATGTCAAAGATCAAAATACCGTCCGGTTCGATAAAGAGACGGAGCCGGCGGAAAAGCTCGGGCAGCTCCTCCGGAGGAAGATAGTTCACCGTGTCGAGACAGGAGACGGCGGCGTCCACCGTTCCGTATAAGTCCAGCTCCGTCATGGCCTGACAGAGAAAGAGCGGTTGGATGATGCCCGCGAGCTTCGCGGATTTCTCCCGCGCAATGCTGAGCATGTCCGGGGAAGCGTCCGCCGCGACCAGCTCGTAGCCGCGCTTTGCCAGCGCGGCCGTCAGCGTTCCCGTACCGCAGCCGATGTCGAGAAGCGTTTTGACCTGCTTACCGTGCGCACTGAAAATTTTTTCATAAAAATCGGCGAAATCCTCATAAGGAATATCGTCCGTAAACCTGTCATACACCGGCGCAAGCGGACCGTAAGGCTTCATTGGGTTTTGACCTTTCTGTATACGGCGTAAAACGGCCATTTTAAAATGACCGTTTTATGATTATGACGGCTGAGGACGCTGAAAGCACGGTCTTTACTTTTCTTCTTCCGGAAGCGCCTGCTCCGCAAGACGCTGAAATACGCAGGCATAGCCCTCCTGCCCGTATTGGAGACTGCGGTTGACGCGGCTGATTGTCGCGCTGCTGGCCCCGGTCCGCTCAAGTATCTCATTATAAATGCGGCCCTTGTTCAGGAGTGCTGCAACCTGGTAGCGCTGCTCCATTGCCTGAAGCTCTGTAATCGTGCAGAGGTCATCAAAAAAGTTGATGCATTCATCAACGGTTTTAAGTGTGAGGATGGCCCGGTACATTTCTTCATTGCGGGGCTTTTTTGCCTGCTTGTTCATAAAAAAACACCACCTCGTCGTATTTATTTGTTCAAAAAATGCTTGTCCGGAGCTCAGCCAGCGCGGCGTGGATACGCAGCCCGCTGATACATTAGTATTTTATAACAGTGAATCATGAAAGTAAAGCTTTAATTTTCGCCTTGCAAAAGAATCCGATATCATATACAATGAGCAGGGTTTCCGTAAAACTATTTTCATAGCTTGCCCGCGGCAAACTGTGAAAAACGATGACTATGAGCAGATGCGATTCAGCGGGGTGACATTCATGGTGAAGGCGATAGTCGGCGCGAACTGGGGCGATGAAGGAAAGGGCAAGATCACGGATATGCTTGCCGAGGATTCCGATATCATTGTCCGCTTTCAGGGCGGCGCCAATGCCGGGCATACCATCATCAATCAGTATGGCAGGTTTGCGCTTCACTCACTGCCGTCCGGTATTTTTTATCCGCATACCACCAATATAATCGGCAATGGCGTTGCGCTCAATATACGCACTTTCACAGACGAGCTTCGCGCCCTGCGGGAGCGCGGGGTCCCGGAGCCGAAAATCATCGTCTCCGAGCGGGTCCAGGTCGTGATGCCCTACCATATCCTTTTTGACGCCTATGAAGAGGAACGGCTGGCAGGGAGGGCTTTCGGCTCGACCAAGTCCGGTATTGCGCCGTTTTATTCCGATAAATTCGCCAAGATCGGCTTTCAGGTCAATGAGCTTTTCGATGATGCGCTGCTGAAAAGCCGGCTCGATAATATCTGCGTACTTAAAAACACGCTGCTGGAGCACTTGTACCGCAAGCCCCTGCTCGAGCCGGATGCGCTCTATGCCGAGATGACCGGCCAGCGGGAACGTATTGCACCCTATGTCGGGGACGCCGCGGCGTTTATCCGCGAAGCGCTCGGGGCGGGGAAGAATATCCTTCTGGAGGGACAGCTCGGAACGCTCAAGGATACGGATTTCGGGATCTATCCTTTCGTGACCTCCTCCAACACGCTTGCCGGTTACGGCGCCGTCGGCGCGGGCATTCCGCCGTCGGAGATCAGGAGCGTCGTCGCGGTTACCAAGGCCTATTCCAGTGCGGTGGGCGGCGGCGCGTTTGTCTCGGAGATCTTTGGCGAGGAGGCGGAAGCGCTCCGCAGGCTCGGCGGAGACCAGGGCGAGTTCGGCGCGACGACCGGAAGACCGCGCAGGGTCGGTTGGTTCGACGCCGTCGCAAGCGCCTACGGCTGCCTGATGCAGGGCGCGACGGAAGCCGTTTTGACCGCTGTGGACGTGCTGGGCTACCTTGACGAGATTAAGATCTGTGTCGGCTATGAAATCGACGGCGGGATCACGGATGTTTTCCCGGTCGGAGCCGGGCTCGTCAGGGCGAAGCCGGTTTATAAGCTGTTTCCCGGCTGGAAATGCGATATTCGCGGCGAAAGGGATTATAACGCGCTGCCCAGGGCGCTCAAGGCCTATGTCGATTTCATCGAAGAGAGACTCGGCGTTCCGATTACAATGGTTTCCACAGGCCCCAAACGGGAGGATGCCGCGTTCAGAACGTGAAGAAGGGTTTTTCGGTGCGTGGAAAGGAGGAGCGGGCAATCGACAGTATGACAATTGTATGGTTGGTGTTGGTCGTCGTCTTTCTCATTGCGGAAGGCGCGAGCGCGGGGCTGACCTCGATCTGGTTCGCGGCGGGCGCCCTGGCAGCCCTGGTTGCGGCGCTTCTCAGTGCGGCGGTCTGGCTGCAGCTTGTGCTCTTCGTCGCGGTTTCCGCTGCGGCGCTTCTGGCGACAAGGCCGCTCGTCAGGAAATATGTCGACAAAAGGATTGAGCGGACCAATGCCGACAGGCTCGTCGGCGAACAGGCCGCGGTCAGGGAAAAAATCGACAAGCTCGCGGGTACAGGCGCTGTCTTTGCGGGCGGAAAGCTCTGGTCGGCGAGAAGCGTCGATACCGGGACGATCGAAGAAGGCGCTCTGGTTGTCGTGCGGAGGATAGAGGGCGTCAAGCTGATGGTCGAGCCGGTTCGGACGGCGGAAACGACTGAATCTTAACTGTAAGAATCTGCATTCCCCGCTGTGAATCCGGGTTCAAACTGAGGGTAGCCGCGCCCTTGCGCGGCGGAAAGGAAACGCAATGCGATTCGTCGACTATGTCATTCCGGTCATACTCCTTCTTATCGCAATCATCGTCCTTGTGCGTAATATCCGCGTCGTTCCGCAGGCGCAGGCCTATGTCATCGAGCGTCTCGGCGCCTACAGCGCGACCTGGCATGTCGGTTTGCATTTCAAAATACCCTTCATCGAAACCGTGGCTAAGAGAGTTTCGCTCAAGGAACAGGTGTATGATTTTCCGCCCCAGCCGGTGATCACCAAGGACAATGTCACTATGCAGATTGACACCGTTCTGTATTTTGAAATCACCGATCCCAAGCTCTATACTTACGGCGTCGAGAACCCATTGAACGCGATTGAGAACCTGTCCGCAACGACCCTTCGTAATATCATCGGGGATCTCGAGCTTGACCAGACGCTTACCAGCCGCGATGTTATCAATACCCAAATGCGCACCATTCTCGATGATGCGACAGATCCGTGGGGCATCAAGGTCAACCGTGTGGAGCTGAAAAACATTCTGCCTCCGCGTGAGATTCAGGATGCGATGGAAAAGCAGATGAAGGCGGAGCGCGAGCGCCGCGAGGCTATATTGCGGGCGGAGGGCGCAAAAAATTCCGCGATCCTGATCGCAGAGGGTGAAAAGGAGGCCGCGATCCTCCGTGCGGATGCGCAGAAGCAGACGCAGATACTTCACGCGGAAGGTGAGGCCGAGGCGATCCTCAAGGTCCAGACGGCGACCGCCGAGGGTATCCGCCGGATCAACGAGAGTATGCCGACGGAGGCGGTCATTAAGCTCAAGGCGCTCGAAGCCTTCGCTGCGGCCGCGGACGGCAAGGCCACCAAGCTCATCATTCCCTCGGAAATACAGGGGCTTGCCGGACTGGCCGCCTCATTCAAGGAGCTGATGACGAGCCCCTGACGCTGTCAGTAAAAGGCGCTGCAAAATTGCCGTAATCCCGCGGGTATGGGCGAATAAGCGAGAGGAACAGGAAATGATGATTAAAAACAGATATGCGGCATTGGCATACCGCCTGTCTTGCTTTGTATTCATCCTG
>JAISDV010000083.1 GCA_031264545.1 Oscillospiraceae bacterium
ATCGACGCCCGGCGGACGGTACACCCGCTGATTTTCCAGCCCGTTCCGAACGATCTTGTTACGAGCGCGCCGCTCCTCATTACAGGCGCCAACGCCTCCGGCAAATCCACATACCTGAAAACCGCGGCGCTTTGCGCTGTTATGGCGCAGAGCGTCTGCACCTGCACGGCGGAAGCCTATCACGCGAGCGCATTTCGTATCTATTCCTCCATAGCGCTGGCGGATGATCTTCTTGCGGGGGAGAGCTATTATATCGTTGAGACGAAATCCTTAAGGCGCATTCTGGAGAGCACGGGCGGGAACGGTCCCGTGCTCGGTGTGATCGACGAGGTGCTCCGCGGCACGAATACTGTGGAGCGTATCGCCGCTTCCAGCCAAGTGCTGTCCGCTCTGGCCGAACAGGGCGCGCTCTGCCTCGCGGCCACGCATGATATCGAGCTGTGCGTCCTGCTGAAGGGCCAGTACCGTCTCTGCCATTTCGAAGAGACTGTGGGCGAGACGGACATGACATTCGATTATCTGCTCAGAGAAGGGCCTGCGCAAACGCGAAACGCCATCAATCTTCTGAAAATCATGGGCTTTGACGATATTCTTGTAGAAAAAGCGCACGCCAGGGCCGACCGCTATCTGACGGAGGGCGTGTGGCGCTGACGCCGCGCGGACCGGATGAAAACAGAGCTTCTCATGCCCGGGCATGATGAAGCTCTGTTGTACGTGATACCGCGCCTTGTGTTCCGCGCGCGGTTAAAGGGCGGTGATTTTCGGTTTGTCATCCTCGACCGTGACGGTGATCCCGGTGACCCTGCCGTGGCAGTGGTCGATGATTTCCGTCGCCATCGCGTCCTCGAGCTCCTTCTGGATGAGCCTGCGCAGGTTGCGCGCGCCGTAGGTGAGCGAATAGCTCTTTTTGGCGAGGTAGCCGATGAGCGCGCCGTCATAGCGCAGCGTGACGCCCTTTTCCCGCATGGCGGTGTTCAGCTCCTCGAGCATGAGTTCCGCGATACTGCAGAAGTTTTCCTCACTGAGACTGTTGAAATAGACGATCTCGTCGATACGGTTGAGGAATTCGGGGCGAAGGAAGTCCTTGAGGGCCTTCATCGCCTTATCCGCACCGAGATCGGTGACTGTTCCGCCGAAGCCAAGGCGGCCTTCCTTGCGGTCGCTGCCGGCATTGGTGGTCATAATGATAACGGTGTTTTCAAAGTTGACTGTCCGGCCCTGCGCGTCCGTTACCCGGCCATCGTCCAGAATCTGGAGCAGGACGTTCATCACGTCCGGATGCGCCTTCTCGATTTCGTCGAAGAGTATGACGGAATAGGGCTTGCGCCGGATTTTTTCGGTCAGCTGGCCGGCCTCGTCATAGCCGACGTAGCCCGGGGGCGAGCCGATGATGCGCGAGACGGAGTGCTTTTCCATGAATTCGGACATGTCGAGACGGATCAGCGACTCGGGGGAGTTGAACAGATCCTGCGCGAGGCGCTTGACAAGCTCCGTTTTGCCGACGCCGGTGCTGCCGACGAAAATGAAGCTGACAGGCTTGTGCTTCGCCGAAAGACCGATGCGGCTGCGCTTGATCGCCGCGCAGACGGTATCCACGGCCTGATCCTGGCCGATGAGGTGCGCCTTGAGACGAGTGTGCAGCCCGGCCAGGCGCCGGAACTCGTCCTCGCGGATGCTGCTGGCCGGAATTTTTGTCCACAGCTCGATGACGCGGGCGAGGTTCTCCTCGGTCAGCGCGGGCCGGCCCTTCGCGCGCAGCTGCATCTGCTCGTCTGTAAGCTGGAGGGAGCTGCTGCGTATTTCAGCGAGACGGGCGAAGTTTGAGTCGCTTCCGCTGTCGGCCAGAAGCAGCTCGCGCTCCTTGTCGAGATCCGCGAGCGCCTTGCTGATCAGGCTCATCCGCGCGATCTCCGGGTTTTTGAGGTTGACGTCCGAGCAGGCTTCATCGATGAGGTCGATGGCCTTATCGGGCAGGTAGCGGTCTGTGATATAACGCTCGCTCATAAGGACGGCCCTGCGGCACATTTCCTCGGAGATCGTGACGCCGTGGTAGTCCTCGTAGTAATGGGCGATGCCCTTGAGTATTTTCACACTGTCGTCGAGCGAGGGCTCCGCGACCGTGACGGGCTGGAACCTGCGTTCCAGGGCGGCGTCCTTTTCAATGTGCTTGCGGTATTCGGTAAAGGTGGTCGCGCCGATCACCTGGATCTCGCCCCTGGAAAGGGCGGGCTTGAGGATATTGGCGGCGTTCATGCTGCCCTCGGCGTCGCCCGCGCCGACGATGTTGTGTACCTCGTCGATCACGAGGATGATGTTGCCCTGCTTGCGGATCTCCTCGATCAGGCCCTTCATGCGGCTCTCGAACTGACCGCGGAACTGTGTGCCGGCGACGAGGGCGGTCAGGTCAAGAAGCATGACCTCCTTGTCGCGGAGCTTGAAGGGAACCTGCCCGTCCGCTATGCGCTGGGCAAGTCCCTCGGCGATCGCCGTTTTGCCGACGCCGGGCTCGCCGATTAGGCAGGGGTTATTCTTCTGCCGGCGGTTCAATATCTGGATGACGCGCTCGAGCTCCTCCGCGCGGCCGATCATGCTGTCGAGCCGGCCCTCACTCGCGCGCTCGGTCAGATTGATGCAGTAGTTGTTGAGAAATTTGAGCTTTGTGTTGTTCCGTGAAAGCGGTTCCTTGGTCTCGCTCTTCGAGGCACGGGGTTCATAGGACTGCGGCGGCTGGGGAAAGGTGCTGTTGAGCGGGTTAAAAACGCTGTCCGCCCCGAAAAGCCTGTTGAGATAGGGGAAGGTCGCGGTTTTGCCGGCCTCGTCTTCGGGAAGGTCGAGCGCGTCCGTTTCGGCCGGCTCCTCGCCGGAACCCATGACGGCGGACATTTCGCTGGTGATCGAGTCGAGGTCGTCGTCGGTAATACCCATTTTATTCATAATATCGTCGACGGGCCTGATGTGGAGCTCACGGGCGCACTTGAGGCACAGGCCTTCGTTCACGGTCCGCCCGTTTTCGGTCTTGGCAATAAAAATCACGGCCATATTTTTTTTGCATCGCGCACAAATTGTCGGCTGCATAGTTTGTTCTCCTTGAGTCAGAAATGGCTTTTTATCTGTGACCTCACAGCATCAGTATAAGCGGCATGAAGTTCAGCTTCAGAAACAGCGCCGTCAAAAGCGTGCGGGTCATCTCAGACTCCGGCAGGAAGATTCCGCAGAATCTGAGCGCCCAGACGAGGAGCATACATAAGAGTATACCCGTTACGCCGCCCGCGGCCGCACCGCCGATGATATTGAGCTTTTCCTGTCCGGGAATTTTGAAGCTGAGATTAAAAAGATTGCCGATTACTGTGAGTATTATAACGCTCAGCAGGAAAAAAAGCAGGAAAATCATGACATACGCCATAGCCTGGCAGGCGCCGTCCACAATGGCATAGGAAAGCGTCACGCCGCTTTCCTCGGAAAGCGTGACAGCCCTTTCCGCCATGCGCTCCGCGGCGGAGCCGTAAACGCCGACGCTCTTATAACTGTTGACGCACAGCGCCTGCCTGATTTGGGGATTCCGCTCGATCGCGTCGTCTATCGAGAGACCCGCGCCGCCCGCGCCGAGGACCGTGTCGAGGCTCTCGCTGATCACGCCCTCGGTGCCATCCATGTATCCGCTGAGAAAAGGCCGGAGAACGGGCTTCATTTCGGTCGAAAAGATATCCCCCATGAGATCGCCCACATACAGAGATATTATTATGGAAAGTATCGTTCCTATGCACATGACAAGACCTTTTTTGTAGCCGTTCCAAATACAGAAAAGCAGAATGATCAGCAGAACCGCGTCAAATATAAACCTCATACCTTACCTCACGTTATACGGACTTGAAGCTGTCCGCGCTTTTTATCGATATTCCGTCCTGCCAGACGACGGAAATCTGTTTCAGCTGAATTCGCAGTTCTCACCGTATCGGGAGGAGAGCAGAAGAACGCCGCCCTTCGGCAGTAAAACAGCCGAAGAAAAACCGGGCACGACGCGGTTCCGCGCGAGCAGACGCAAATCGCCGGAATAAAGGGCGATATCGGCTGCGCCGAGGACGAGAAGCCTTCCGTCCTGTGAGGCGAGCGAAAGGGGATCGGCGGCAAGCGCAAGCTCCGAGGGACTGCTGCCGTCTGCGTTAAAGCCGACGAGAAGAACGTCGCTGCCTGAGACGTATTTGCTCAGGACGACTGCCCGGACGCTCTCACTCAGTTCAAAATCGGCCAGAAAGCTGCTGCCGAAGTCATAGACCGAAAGCGCCTCGCCGCCGGAAGAAAAGAAGCTGATTGCGCTTTCGGAGAGCACGCAAAAATTTCCGCCCGCTTCAAAGCTGAGCTTGAACGCGACGGTGTTCGGAAGGGAAACGGAGGCATATTCCTCCTCGCTGTCGAGCCTGAAAAGGTGCACGACGCTGCCCGTCGCTTCGACGCAGAGCGCCGCGAGACTTGTGCCGTCGGGAGAAACGGCGGCGTCCACGAGATAGCCCGTGCCGGAATACCATTTGTACACGTCCTCGAGCCGGGCGTCGTAGACCGTTACGCTGCCCTTGTACCCGGGCTCGCAGCCGGAGACGGCATAAAATCCGGAGACGCTTACCGAGACGGAAATAATTTCGGACTCGCGGTCGAGCCTGACAAATTCCCCATCCAGATAGACACGCAGGGAATAGCCGCCGACGTCGTAGAAAGCGCAGCCTGCCTTGTTCGCGCAGACCGCGGGATTCGCCATCGCGAAGACCTCGCGCGAGACGGTGCTCCCGTCCCTGCCGAGAAGCTGAAGCCCCGTGGTCGAAGCGACAGCCAGATTTTCGCCCATGAGGGCGAAGCTCTGCCTTGAACCGGTTTCGTATGTAAACGGCTCGCTGTTTGAAACCATGTCGGCGAGATCCTCCGAGCGCCCGGAGAGCGCGGCAGAGGAGAACTTGTCCCGGTAAAGAAAGACGAGCGCGGCTGTGACCACCGCGAGGATCGTGAGAAGCACGGCGGATATTCTGCTGTTTTTCCGTTTCGATCGCTCTGAACGCACCATAGTCTGACTCCACGCTGCAGGGAATTGACGGCGAATATGCTCGAAGAGCCGACATTGACGCGGCCATTACAGTATGAACGCAGTGCATAATATCAGGTGCCATACGGCGCAGCCTGCGCCGCGGCATGAGATCGCATATCATAATCGCCCGCGGTTATTATAGCACATTCTCCGAACAATATATAGATTTTCTGTAAAAAGCAGTCAGCGGTTACTTTCGCATCATTTCGCCAACCGCGCCCGGATACCAGATACGGGACATGAAAAGCCCCTGCGGCGGCATGGTCGGCCCCGTAAGGCGGCGGTCGCCGTCCTCGAGCAGGCCGGGAATGGCGGAAGGCTCGAGCTTGCCCAGTCCGGCGTAGACGACGGTGCCCATAATGGCGCGGACCATGTTGTAGAGAAAGCCGTCTGCGCAGACGCGCAGGGTGATCATGTCGCCCTCGGCGCCGATGTCGCACCAAAAGACGGTCCTGACCGTGGTTTTGGTTTCGGTTCCGGCGCTGCGCACGGCCTTGAAATCATGCGTCCCCACGAAGTGACCCGCGGCCGCCTTCATCCTGTCCAAATCGAGCAGGGAAGGGAAAAAGCAGGCACGGCCGGTGAGAAAGGGGTCGCGAATGCGGCTGTTGTGGAGCCGATAGATATATTCTTTCTTTTCACAGGCGCGTATCGCGTTGAAGCTTTCTCCGGCCTCGACCGCGTACACGGCGGCAATATCCCGGGGGAGAAGGGCGTTGAGGGCGGGGGGGATACGGTCCGCCGGAATGCGGCAGCCGGTCCTGAAGCTCGCGCAATAACGCAGGGCATGGACGCCCGCATCCGTTCTGCCGCAGCCGACGGCCCTGACCGGGTGCCCGCAGATTTTCGACAGCGCCTTTTCCAGTGTTTCGGCAACCGTTATCGCATTTTTCTGCACCTGCCAGCCGTGGTAGCGCGTGCCATCATAGGCAAGGCGGAGGGCAATGTTCCTCATATGGCATAACCTCTCAGAGTCCGAGGGAGGAAAGGACGGCGATCCCGGCGAGAAGGACGGAAAAGCCGGCGATCGTCAAAAAATCCCGGGCGCCCATACAGAGCTTTTTCATGCGTGTGCGGCCCTCGCCGCCGCGATAGCAGCGGGCCTCCATCGCGACGGCCAGCTCGTCCGCACGGCGAAAAGCGCTCACAAAGAGCGGAACGAGCAAGGGCAGCAGGGCTTTTACCCGCTCGGTCAGACGGCCGGTCTCGAAATTGGCTCCGCGCGCCTTTTGCGCGCTTGTGATTTTATCCGCTTCTTCGATCAGCGTCGGGATAAAACGCAGGGCGATACTCATCATCATCGCGAACTCGTGTACCGGAACGCGCAGCTTTTTCAGCGGGTTCATGATCAGCTCCAGCCCGTCGGTCAGCGCCATGGGCGTCGTCGTATAGGTCAGCAGGAAGGTCCCGCAGATCAGCAGCATGATGCGCAAAACCATAAAAAAAGCGGTTTTCAGTCCCTCTGTCGTGATGGTGAACACCCACCAGGAAAACAGCTGCGTCCCGCCGCGGGCGTAAAACACGTTCAGCACCGCAGTGAAAATGATGATAAGCAGAAGCGGCTTCAAGCCCCTCAGAAAGGCGGAAGGGCGGATCCCGGTGACGGCAACCGAAAAAACCAGCAGAAAAAGCATAAGCGCGTAGCTTATAAAGAACTTTGCCATAAAAAGCGCCGCGATGTATAAAACCGTGCACAGGAGCTTCGTTCTGGGATCAAGCCTGTGGATGAAGCTTTCACCGGGGAAATACTGGCCGAGCGTAATGTCCTTAAGCATCGGCCGCCCCCCCCCTGAGCGCGAGCACCGCATTGCGGAGCTGGGGAACCGTATAGCAGCACGCCGGGACGACGACGCCAAGCGCGTGCAGGCGCGCTGCGATCTCCGTGACGACCGGAACGTCCAGCCCAATGGCACGGAGCGCTTCCGCCTGTGAAAAGACCTGCGCGGGGCTGCCGTCCATAACGATGTGACCGCCGTCGAACACGACAAGCCTTTCAGCGATGCGCGCGACGTCCTCCATGCTGTGCGAGACGAGCAGAACGGTGGCGCCCGTGGCACGGCGGTAAGCGGCGATATTGCGCAGAATGCTTGCGCAGCCCTCGGGATCGAGGCCGGCTGTCGGCTCATCCAGAATCAGCGCCTCCGGGCGCATGGCAATAACACCGGCAATGGCGACTCTGCGCTTCTGCCCGCCGGAGAGCTCGAGCGGGGATTTATCAAACAACGTCTCCGGGACGCCGACGAAGCGGGCGGCCTCGCGCACGCGCTCGCCGATTTCCCTCCCGGAGAGCTTCATGTTGCGCGGGCCGAAGGCAATGTCCCGGTAGACCGTTTCCTCAAAAAGCTGGTATTCGGGGTATTGGAAGACCAGACCTACGCGGAAGCGCGCCTCACGGCGGCGCTTTTTGTCGGCGTTGATATCGGCCCCGTCGAGCAGCACCCTGCCGCCTGTCGGCGGGAGCAGCCCGTTCAGATGCTGGACGAAGGTGGACTTGCCGGAGCCGGTGCGTCCGATCAGCCCGACAAACTCACCCCGGGCGATCTCCATAGTAACATTTTCAAGCGCCGTCTGCTCAAAGGGACTGCCCCTGCTGTAAACGTGCGTCAGCGCTTCGGTTTTTATGGTCGGCATATATCTCTGATCCTTTGCTGCCGCGAAGCGGGAAAAACGCCCCTGCGGAGGTTCTATTTCAGTGCGGCCGCGATGGCCTGCGCGCATTCCTCGACCGTGAGCGCGCCTCCGGGGAACGACAGGCCCGCAAGGCCCAGCTCAAAGAGCAGCTCGGCCGTATCCGGAACGGCGAGCCCCTCCGCGCAAAGCCCCTCCACGTCGGAGAAAATCGTCTTCGGGCTGCCCTCGGATATGACTCGCCCGCGCGACATGACGAACACCTTGTCCGCGCCGACGGCTTCGTTCATATGATGGGTGATGAGCACAATGGTTATGCCGTTTTCGCGGCAGAGCCTTTTGACCGTGCCGATGACCTCCCGGCGGCCGGCGGGGTCGAGCATGGCCGTCGGCTCGTCGAGCACGATGCAGCGCGGGCGCATGGCGATGACGCCGGCGATGGCGACGCGCTGTTTCTGCCCGCCGGAAAGCAGATGGGGGGCGTGCCCGCGGTAGTCGTACATATCGACGAGCCTGAGCGCCTCGTCCACGCGGGCGCGTATCTCCTCCGGCGGCAGGCCGAGGTTTTCCGGGGCGAAGGCCACGTCGTCTTCAACGATGGCGGACACCATTTGATTGTCCGGGTTCTGAAAAACCAGGCCCACCGTGCGCCGGACATCAAACAGCTTTCTTTCATCCCGCGTGTCCATCCCGTCGACGAGGACATGTCCCTCGTCCGGCACAAGCAGGCCGTTCAAGTGTTTTGCGAGCGTCGATTTGCCGGAGCCGTTGCGCCCGAGCACCACGGTGAAGCTGCCCGCTTCGATCTCGAGCGCCGCCCCGTCCAGGACGGGCGGCTTTTCGGTCTCGCCCGGATAGCGGAAAACGACGTCCTTGACCTGAATAATCGGTTTCATAGCCTGTTCCTTTATTTGCTGAGCCAGCGGCAGCTCGAGCCGCAGGGCAGTATAAGCCCGGACTCCGTGACCGGCAGGCCAAGCTCGCGGCTCTCGCTGGAGCCGCCGAATTTTTTTGAGAAAACGCTCTCGGAGATATAGCCGAGCGCCGAAGGGGAAAGCCCCGTGGTGTAGCTGCTCACGAGGACAAAGAGCGGCTCGTCGGAGAGCACGCCGGCACAGAGACAGACGAAGTCCCAGAGGTTGTCCTCCAGCTTCCAGGTTTCGCCGTCCGGGCCGCGCCCATAAGCGGGGGGATCCATGATGATCGCGTCGTATTTCCTGCCGCGGCGGCGCTCACGCTCGACGAACTTGAGACAGTCGTCGACGATCCAGCGGATGGGGGCCGTCTCAAGCCCCGAGGCCGCGGCGTTTTCACGCGCCCAGGCGACCATGCCGCGCGCCGCATCCACATGACAGACCGAGGCGCCGGCCTTCGCGCAGGCCAGGGTCGCGGCGCCGGTGTAGGCAAAGAGGTTGAGCACACGGACAGGCCGCCCCGCGCTCCGAATCGCGGACATGGCAAAATCCCAGTTCGCGGCCTGCTCGGGAAAGATGCCCGTATGCTTGAAATTCATGGGCCTGACGTTGAAACGGAGCGCACCATAGCGAATCTGCCAGCGCTCGGGCACACTGTTCTTTTCCCAGGCGCCGCCGCCGGAGACGCTTCGGCTGTATTTGGCCGAGGGCCTGTCCCAGCCGGGATTTGTCCGCTCCGTGCGCCAGACCGCCTGGGGGTCGGGCCGGACAAGTATCTGGCCGCCCCAGCGCTCGAGCTTTTGCCCGCCTGAACAGTCGATCAGCTCATAGTCTTTCCATTTGTCCGAAATCCACATAGAAACCTCGCGGGATCCTTCCGAAAGCGGCCGAGGGACGGGCGCTTCGCGCCCGCGCCAAAGCCGTCTGAAGCAGGCTATTCGTAGGATTATATCATCAATTGCCCGGAGGGTCAATTATTTCCGCATATCGCGCACAGCGGCCGGGAGAGGGGCGGAAAAACCGTGAAATCCGGGCGGGCGCGGGCATAAGGGATAGTGGAAAATAAAACCGTCAATAAAAGTTAAAAATCTTGAAAAATATACTTGCATATTGAAAATGCTTTATCTATAATAGACTCAGTTGACGCAGGTCGACATAATGTGATTTTTACATGAAGGGGTCTTCTCGCGCCATGACGCGTTCTCATAAAAACAGCAATGGACTTAAGGTCGCTTTTTTTGTCCTTTTTATCGCCGTTGCGGCACTTGCGGTCTATATACTCAGCAGGGACGCGCCGGCGGAAAGCCAGCCATCGCCCTCCCCCTCGCCTTCCGAGGCACAGGAGACGGCCGGACCGCCCGATGTGGCGGTTGATCCGACTCCGGATGTTACCGTGTTCACGTCTCCGCCCGCGCCTTCGCCTTCCGAGGCCGTGGCCGCGGGACCGGATCTGGCGGCGCGCGAGGCTGTAGGGGACGAGTTTTTCTCCGACGCCGCGTTTATGGGCAACTCGCTTATGGACGGCTTCCGCCTGTTCTCCGGCCTGACGACCTGCGACTATTACGCCGCGACCAGTATGACGGTGATCGGCGCGGAAAGCAAGGTCTGCATCACGCTTGACGACGGCCGGCAGGGGACGCTGCTCCAGGGCCTTGCCCAGAAGCCCTACGGCAAGATTTATATCCTGCTCGGCATCAACGAGATCGGCTACGAGGTCGGCGCTTTCATTGATTATTATTCGGACATGCTCGACCAGATCATTGCCTCACAGCCGGACGCCGATATCTATATTATGGGGCTTACCCCCGTGAGCGCCGCGAAGTCACGGGAGAGCGATACTTTCAACATGACCCGTATCGGGACGTACAATACCGCCCTGCGACAGCTTGCGGCGGATAAGGCCTGCTATTACATGGACCTCGTCGCGGCGCTGGCCGGGCCGGACGGGTATCTGTCCGCCGAAGAAACGACGGACGGCATCCACTTATCGGTAAAATTATATCAGATGTGGCTTGACTGTGTTAAAACGCATTATATCTAAGTGAAAAAACAGGGGAGTTTGGCATGAAGAGGATCGGTTTTGTCCTGCTGGCGGTTTGTATGGCTTTCAATATTCTGTCCGGCTGCTCGGCGGCCAAGCCTGTGGCATATGATCTTGCGGCACTCTCGGAGCAAGTCGGCCAAAGCGGGGCCTTTACGGACTTTCTCAGCCCCGTCACCGAGACAATCGCCGCCACGTTTTATGGTTTTGAGGAGACCGAGGTGACGGAGAGCGATGTACGCCTTTCGACCGGGGCGACGACCGAGGAGATCGCGCTTTTCAAATGTGCCGACGAGACGGCCGCGGCAAAGCTCAAGGCAAACGCCGAAACGCGGGTCGAAACCCAGCGGTCGATCTATGAATCCTACGCGCCCGGCGAGATGCCGAAGCTGGACGACGCGATCGTCGTCCGGAACGGCCTTTACGTGTTCTACATCGTGTCCGCCGACGCGGCAAAGGTCCGAACGGTGCTCGACGGCTACGGCAAGTGATATCGGGTTTCAACGCCGCATTCGAAAGGATGCGGCGCTTTTTTCATCTGAAATCTGAAATCTATAAGGAGAAATGCCGGATAGGCGCGCCGATCGGGAACAATTGCCCCGGACAGGCGTCTATGAGACAGCAGCATCGCCCGTATATTGAAGGAGGCACACATATGAACAAACGCATCATCGCGGGAATACTCAGTTTCGCACTCACGCTTTCCACAGGGGTTTCCCTCTCCGGCTGCGGGACGAGCGCTTCGGCCGCGGACCTGATGGCGGGCGTCAAGGCAAGGGCCGTGAGTACCAGCGTGGACTTAAACGGCGGCGCTGCCGGGGCGGTCGCGGGCTTCGCCGTAAGGCTGCTCCAAAACAGCGCGGCTGCCGGAAAAAACACGCTCATCTCGCCGTTTTCCGTGCTGTGCGCCCTCGCCATGACCGCCAACGGCGCGCGGGGCGAGACCCTCGCGCAGATGGAAGACGTTTTCGGGCTTTCCATACCGGAGCTGAACGCCTGTCTGCACGGCTGCCTGGCCAAGCTTTCCACCGGCGATAACGATCAGGTCAGCGCTGCCGATTCCATCTGGTTCAAGGATGACGCGGGCCTGACGGTGGAAGCGGATTTTCTCCAGACAAACGCGGACTACTACGGTGCGTCTGTCTACAAAGCCGCCTTCGACGACGCCACGCTGAAGGCCATCAACGCCTGGGTCAGGGATAACACGGACGGCATGATCGAAAGCATCCTCGATCGGATCCCGGACGAGGCCGTCATGTACCTCATCAACGCGCTGGCCTTCGACGCCGAGTGGGAGGATATTTACAGAGAGGATCAGGTGCGGGACGGCGCCTTTACGACGGCGTCCGGGGCAACACGGAATGCGGCGCTGATGTACCATACCGAGGGCCGGTATCTGGACGACGGCCGCGCCACGGGCTTTCTGAAATATTACGCCGGCCAGAAGTACGCCTTTGCCGCCCTGCTGCCAAACGCGGGCGTTTCCGTTGCCGACTATATCGCATCTCTCACGGGCGAGGAGCTTGTGCGCACGCTCGACAGCGCACGGGAGGCCGCGGTAGAAACTGCGATCCCGAAGTTTGAGAGCGCATATTCCGTGGAAATGCGCGGCATCCTGCAATCCATGGGCATGACGGACGCCTTTGACGGGGACCGCGCCGACTTTACGGGACTCGGCAGGTCTGAGGCCGGCAATATCTTTATCAGCCGCGTCATCCACAAGACCGAGATTGCCGTGGATGCGCGAGGGACGAAAGCCGGCGCGGCCGCTGCAGTGGTAGTGGAGGCCAGTGCCATGCCGCCGGATGACATAAAAACCGTCTTTCTTGACCGGCCCTTTGTCTACCTGCTCCTCGACTGCGAGACCGGGCTGCCCCTTTTTATCGGCACGGTTACGGATACGGGCCGGTGACGTCCATATCGAAAACGGCGCCGCGGAAAATTTCTCCGCGGCGCTCTTGTTTGACAATAGGGTACCCGCCTGAAGCGCGTCCCCGCTTTTGCATAAACCGCACGTATCCTTAAATTATTTTCAGGACGGGACAGATATATTTGGCAATATGGCAGGAATTTTTGTTTTCGCGTATCCTTTTCGGTTCGTTTGTGTTAAACTGATATAAATCTCAGCATGACCTGAGAAGGAGCCGGCACAGCTATGGAAAGCACCCTGACGGAGATCATCAACAATTACGGGTATATCGGCATTTTCCTGCTGATATTCGTTGAAAACATTTTCCCGCCGATACCGTCGGAGGTCGTTCTGGTTTTCGGCGGTTTTCTCACGACGCAGTCGGACATGCGCGTCCTGCCGGTCATCGCCGCCGCGACCGCCGGGGCGGCGCTCGGCGCCGCCGTGCTCTACCTGATCGGCAGGCTGCTGGACAGGGAGAAGATCAAGCGGCTGTTTTCGGGCCGCTTCGGAAAAACCCTGCGGCTGAAGCCCTCGGACGTCACCCGCGCCGAAGGCTGGTTTAAAAAGTTCCAGTACAAGGCGGTGCTGATTTGCCGCTGTATCCCCATCGTCCGCAGCCTGATCTCGATTCCGGCGGGAATGGCTAAAATGCGGCCCCTGCCCTTCTTCCTGCTCACGGTCATTGGGACCGCCGTCTGGAATACCGCGCTGGTTCTGATCGGTACGCTCGCCGGAGGCGCCTGGCAGACAAGCCTTAAATATTTCGATCTGTTTTCCACGGCTGTTATCGCCCTGCTTGCCGCCGCCGCGGTCGCCGCCGCCGTTCTCTTCGTCAAGAAACGATTTATCGACAGCAGGGACGACAAGGACGCGTAAGAACCGCGGCGCGGCAGCCGCTTTCCGTTTATATACGGAGTCACTTTTATGTGTGTTCCGGACAAAAATTTCGTAAAATTGACGTATTGCCCCGCGTATGGCTGAGAGATTATAATAACGCAGGGATAACGATACGCCTGAAACGCCCGCCGGGCTTACATAGAAGATTGCATTATGGGAAGTGGTTGGATTTTGGAGATGGAATTTGGCTGGTTTGTGAACCAGGTGCTTGCAAATCCCGTTCTGCTTATAACGGTTCTGCTGACACTCGGCGTTATTTTTGTCAACGGCTGGACGGACGCGCCCAACGCTATCGCAACCTGTGTCGCCACCCGCGCCATGACGCCGAGGTCGGCGGTGCTTATGGCGGCGGTGTTCAACTTTCTCGGCGTGTTTTTTATGACGCTGGTCAACGCGACCGTTGCGATGACGATTAAAAACATGGTCAATTTCGAGGGCAACACCGGAGACGCGACTCTTGCCCTGTGCGCCGCGCTCTTCGCGATCATCATCTGGGCGGTCGCCGCCTGGTACTTCGGCATTCCGACCAGTGAGAGCCACGCGCTGATCGCGGGGCTTTCGGGCGCGGCCATCGCCCTTCAGGGCGGCTTTGACGGGATAAACGGCGCGGAATGGATCAAGGTCATATACGGGCTCGTGCTTTCGACCTTCCTCGGCTTCAGCTCCGGCTACCTCGTCACCGAGCTTATGGGTCTCTTTTTCCGCAACGCGGACCGGCGTAAAACCTCGGGCTTCTTCCGCGGCGCGCAGATTTTCGGCGGCGGCGCGATGGCCTTCATGCACGGCGCGCAGGACGGCCAGAAGTTTATGGGCGTCCTGATACTCGGCGTCTTCCTCGTCAACGGCAGCGATACGACGGGCAACGTTATCCCGCCTGTCTGGATGATGGTGCTCTGCTCGGTCGTTATGGCCATCGGGACCTCGATCGGCGGCTATAAGATCATCAAGGCCGTCGGGATGGACATGGTCAAGCTCGAGTCGTTCCAGGGCTTTTCCGCCGATGTGGCCGCCGCCGCCTGCCTGCTGCTGTCCTCGCTGCTCGGAATTCCCGTCAGCACGACGCATATGAAAACCACCGCCATTATGGGCGTCGGCGCGACCAAGCGCCTTTCGGCGGTTAACTTTGCGCTCGTGAAGGACATGGTGCTCACCTGGGTGCTGACCTTTCCCGGCTGCGGTATCATCGGATACCTGATGGTCAGGCTTTTTTCGGCGATAATCTAAGATATACAGGAAGGTATGGGATATGACAAAAAAAGACAGCCTCTACTTCAGCAATTTTATCGAGAGCGCCGAGGTCTCCTGTGAGGCCGCTTACGCGCTCAGAAAGATACTCTGCGATTTCAGCGTTGACACGCTGCCGGAAAACAAGGCCCTGCTGCATGAGATCGAGCACAAGGGCGACAATAAAAGGCACGAGATGACAAACGTCCTCGTCCGTGCTTTCATTACGCCGATCGAGCGGGAGGACATGCTCAAGCTGAGCCAGTATATCGACGATGTGACCGACTGTATCGAGGATATCCTGATCCGGATATACATCAACAACGTCACGGGTATCCGCGAGGACAGCCTGGAATTTATCGATATCGTCATAAAATGCTGTGAGGCGATGAAGGAGATGCTCGAGGAATTCCCGAATTTCAAAAAATCCAAGAAGCTCGGGGAGCTGATCATCGAGATCAACCGGTTAGAGGAGCTGGGCGACGACATGTACGTCAAGTGCATGCGGACGCTCCATACCACCTCGACCGATCCGCTCGAAATCATCGCCTGGCGCGAGATATACGAGTTTATGGAGCGGTGCTGCGATACCTGTGAAAACGTTGCGGACATTATCGAGAGTATTGTCATAGGCAATACCTGATCGGAGAGGCAGACAGAATGAGTAATATCTGGCATAATATCAGTCCCGGCAGAATTACGCCCGAGGATTTTATAGCGGTTATCGAGATCGGCAAGGGCAGCAAAAAGAAATATGAGCTGGACAAGGAAACCGGCTTTCTGATATTGGACCGCGTGCTCTATACCTCTACGCACTATCCTTCAAATTACGGCTTTATTCCCCGGACCTATGCGGACGACGACGACCCGCTGGACGTTCTCGTGTTCTGCAGTGAGGCAATAGACCCGCTGGCCACAGTCAGGTGCTACCCGATCGGCATGATCACGATGATCGACAACAACAAAAGCGACGAGAAGATTATCGCCATCCCCTTCGCCGACCCTACCTACAACGGCTACAAGGATATCGACGATCTGCCGAGGCATATGTTCGACGAGATCAGGCATTTTTTCTCCGTCTATAAAATGCTCGAGGGCAAGTCGACCAGCGTCGAGGAGGTCAGGCACCGCGGCGAGGCCATTGCCGCGATACGGAAGGCGATCGAGGTTTACCGGACGCAATTCGGCGGCAACGCTTAAGCGGGCGCCGTCTCACACGCGGGGAGGCGCTCCGCAGAACAGCTTTGGTTATGACCCCGTCCGCTGAGATTGATCATCCCCGAAATTTCTTTTTTATGCGTTTCACAGCGCCGTACCTTTTTCAGGTACAAACAAAGCGGACATATCGGCGCCCTCCAATTCAAGCAGCTTGATTTTCTTATCAATACCCCCGGCATAGCCCGTCAGGCTCCCGTTTGAGCCTATAACGCGATGACAGGGGATAATAATGGATATGGGATTGTGCCCAACTGCCCCGCCTACCGCCCGGCCTGACAGGCTTTCCCTGTTCATCCTCGCAGCCATTTTTTTGCAATACCGCCATAGGTGATAAGCGCGCCGTAGGGTACTTCACACAGAATTTCCCAAACGCCTTGGCGAAACCCGCTGCCGGCAGGCGCTAACGGCAATTCGAAAATGCCGGGCTTTTCACCCGCAAAATATCTGTCCAGCCATTTTTTTGCGGTGCCGAAGATCGGCATATCGCTGTTCTCGGTCATGGCCTCGGGCCCGGTGTCCCCGTGGTATTTCTGCCCCGCGATCCACAGGCCGACGAGCTTGCCGCCGTCACCATGACAGGCAAGCGTGAGCATGCCAACGGGCGACGCGTATCTTGTCGCATAATACATGTCGGGTCTCCTTCTCTTTCGCAAGCATGAAGGCGCTTCGAAGGTTTACCGGCGCACAGCTGCGCCGCGGCCGCTGCGCCTGCGGGCTGCTGCGATCCCGCGGACGGCGAAAACGCTCAGCAGCCCAGCGTCTCGTCGATGATAACGACCTCGACCTTTTCCATGCCGCTCATCTTGTTCCAGAGCACGACGAGCGCCCGGCAGATACGGTCGGCGCTTTTGCAGTCATGGCATTTCAGCTCGCCCTTTGAACAGGGCGTGTTTTTGTTCAGGCGTCTTGCATTGAGCGGGGAAGCAATGTTCCGCGCCCGCCAGAGCGCCTTGTCATAGTCCTCGGCAATTTTGTTTGTCCCAACAATTATGTAAACTTTCTTTTTGCCGAATAGTGTTCCGGAAACCCTGTTTCCGGAGCCGTCTATGTTGACAATTTCGCCGGTCTGCGCAAGAGCGTTTGCACTCGTTATGTAAACTTCTGCTGCGACCGCCTGCTCGCGCGCGTCCGCGTGATCGTTTCGCCAATGCCAGAACACGCTGTTCCGCCGGCCAAGACGCTCATAGAGACCGAGGGCTTCAAGCGTCATACTCCCACCGAAACCGATGCGTTCGTCCTGAAGCTGGGTCTCAAGGTAGCCGGCCGCTTCGCCGCCGCTCCGGAAAAAGCGCGTATCAAAACCGCGGGCTCTGAGGTTTTTCATCGTGTCTTCAATGCTGATCATTTTAACGCCTCCTGACAGATTCTAAGCGTGCGCGCGGCCTTTTCTGCCGCGCAGACAAGCTGCTCTCGCTTGAATTATAGCATTCGCGCGTTAAAAACTCAAGGTTGTTTAAAGGGCGTGTTCAATATGGCCCGCCTTGTCGGCCCCGTTATGATGGAGAACGGAAGCGGGTCGATCATCAACATCTCCTCCGTGGTGGGTGAATACGGGAATATCGGGCAGACCAATTACGCCGCCACTAAAGCGGGCGTGATCGGCATGACAAAGACGTGGGCGAAGGAGTTTGCCCGCAAGGGCGCGAAGGTGCGGTCAAACGCCAT
>JAISDV010000097.1 GCA_031264545.1 Oscillospiraceae bacterium
AGCAAGCCAAGGCTCTGTGCAAGTTTTTTTGTCGGAATGGCATCAACGCGTTTCCCGCCAAGCGTAATTTCGCCTGAAGTCGGTTTCAGAAGCCGCGCCATCGCTTTTAACAGCGTTGATTTCCCGCAGGCATTCGCACCGATAAATATACTCACCTTTCCCTCGGGAATAGACAGGCTGACATTCTTCACGACCGGCGCGCCGCCATAGCCGATCGTCGCGCCGTTAATCGCCAAACCCTTCATTAAATCGCCCCTCCTTTGACATTTTGCCTGATCAGAAGAAACACCAGATAAGGCGCTCCCAGAATGCCCGTGATCGCTCCGACCGGAAAGCGCGTATCAAACGCAAGCTGTCCGATCAGGTCGGCTGCGAGAACCAGGGCTGCGCCCACAAGCGCAGAGGGCAGGGCGGCGGCCCGGCCTTCGCCCGTCAGCCGCGCCGCAATCGGTCCGGACAGGAAAGCAACGAATGAAATCGGTCCCGTAACGCTCGTTGCGAAGGCAGACAGCCCAACCGCCGCAACGGTGAGCAGCAGGCGCGTTTGCTTGACGTTTACGCCCAGCGCCGCCGCCATGTCATCTCCGAGCGCAAACATCCGGACACGGGGGGAGAGAAAAAGGACAGCGCCCCCGAGCAGCAATACAGCCGCCGCCAAGGGCGGAAGCTCCGCCAGCTTCGTGCCGTTGAGGCTCCCTGACAGCCAGCGCATCGCAACCGGCACGTCGTATTGGGACGCGCGAACCAATATGTATGAAATCACGGCCTGCAGCATGGCCCCGATCCCGATCCCGATAAGGATCAGCCGCCCGCCGCCGAACGACCCGCCGCCGGACAGCATGTAAATGATGACGGCAACAATCAGGCCAAATGTCACAGCCGCGGCTGAAACCCCTGCGCCGCTCATTCTCAGAATGAGCATACAGAAAACCGCCGCCGCGCCGGCGCCGCCGGTCACGCCTATAATATCCGGGCTTGCGAGCGAGTTCCGAAGCATGGATTGAAAAGCCGAGCCGGATATGCCGAACGCGATCCCCGCCAGCACGCCTGAAAGCATTCGCGGAAGCCTGAGCGTCATAACGGCAAAGGCCGCGCCCCTGACCTGCTCGCCGCGCAAAGCCCGGATCACGTCCGAAAGGGGGTAGATGACGCTCCCCATAACCAGCATAAGCGCCGCCAGCGCAATAATCGCCATAGCGAGCGCCAGGCATACCGCGTTTCTCCGCGCCGCCTGCCGTCTGTGCTGCGCGATGATTCTGTTTGCAGTCGTCATAACGCACGCACCTTTGACCGGACGGCAATAAAAACGAGAATCGGCGCGCCGACAAACGCGGAGACCAGCCCGGCTTCAATTTCTCCGGGACTCCCGATGACCCGTCCGGCCGTGTCGGCAAGCAGCAGGACACTTGCGCCGGCGACCGCCGACAGCGGCAGCACATACCGTAAATCCGGGCCGGCGATAAGCCGGACGATATGCGGCGCGACGAGCCCTATAAATCCGATCGGGCCGGCAAGCGCGGTCGTCGCACCGCAAAGCAAAACGCCGGCGACGGCGCCCAGCAGGCGCGTCCGCGCGGTTTTTACACCCAGGCCGGCGGCGGCGTCATCACCGAGAGCGAGCGCGTTGAGCGAGCCGACGGCGCATATGCCAAGCGCTGCGCCGATCACGATCAGCGGCGCGATCGACGCTATCCCGCCGAACGTCGCGCCGCCGATCCCGCCGGACTGCCAGAAGCGAAACGCATCCATACTGGTCGAACGCGGCAACAGGATGAGGCTCACGAGGGAAGACAAAGCCGCGCTTGTCGCGGTACCCGCGAGCGCAAGCTTTACAGGCGTGGCGCCGCCGTACCCGAGGGAGCCCACGGCATAGACAAAAACCGCGGTGACCGATGCCCCGAGAAGCGCGAAAGCCATATATTGGACCAGCGATCCGATACCGAAAAAAGCGATCCCCACAACGATCGCCAGCGCCGCGCCCGTGTTCACGCCCAGGATGCCGGGATCGGCCAGCGGATTGCGCGTGACGGCCTGCATCAGCGTTCCCGACATAGCGAGAGCACATCCCGCGACCAGCCCGAAGACCGTTCGCGGAATGCGCTGATGTACAACCAGCTCCCCCATAGTAAATCCGGCATTTTTGGTGACGCCGCCGATGATTTCGGCAAGCGTGACCTGCCGGGATCCAAGCGAGAGCGACAGTGCGGCGCAGATGAGAAGGAGGCCGGCGCACGCAATAAATACCAGGCAGCGCCGGCCGTGATTCCATGAGCTCATTTGACGTTCTCAGCCGCTTTTGCGATGACCGCTACGTATTCATCAATGGTATAAGGGATCGAAAGGGCGCTCGGCGTCTGCGCCGCCGCCAGGGGGCTCTCGCTGAAAGTGACGATCGCGCCGTTTTTGACGGCGGGAATCGACCCGATCAGTGGATTGGCCTGAAGCGCAGCAAGCAGGTCGCTGCCGTCGCCCGAGGCCCATGTCAGCAGAATGTCGATGTCCGTCAGCTTGTCCGCGTTTTCCGCCGATACCTGCAGGTAGAAGGTTTCGGCGCCCTCCGCAAGTTTTTTTACGCTCGGCGCGACGCCGAGTCCCAGGTCCTCAAGGAAAGCGGCGCGCGGGTCGCCGGACGTGTATATGGAAATGGTGGACAAGTCCGTCGGATCGAAGTATACAAACGCCGCCGTTTTGCCATTAAGCCGGGGGTATTTCGCGACGGTCGAAGCAATCAAGGCGTCCAGCTCCGCCACCAATTCCTCGCCCTCGGCTTCAAATCCCATGGCCCTCGCGTTGATTGTCACCTGGTCGCGCCATAGGGTCTGCCAGGGGTTTTGGGGATATGCGACCACCGGGGCGATCGCCGAAAGCGTGTCGTAATCCTCCTGCGTGAGCCCCGAGTACGCTGCCAAAATCACATCCGGAGCGGCTTCGTTGATCGCTTCAAAATCCAGTCCGTCCGTGTCGTTGAACACGACAGTCGTGCCGGTGCCGCCCAACTCGGCTATTTTTTCTTTCGTCCATGGCAAAAGATTTCCCCCATCGGTAACGCCGTAATTCGATTCCGAGATTCCCACGGGCAAAATCCCAAGTGCAAGCGGCGTGTCCTGATTGCCCCACGAAATCGTTACAACGCGCTCGGGCCTGCTTTCTATGACCGTCGTCCCAAACGCGTGCTCAATCGTCACGGGTGTCCATGCTGCCCCGGCGTCCGGTTCGCCGGATGCGCTAAGGTTCGGCGTGTCGGTATCGGCCGGCGTGTTTGGCGCTGATGCGCATGCGGTCAATCCCACGCTTACGAGCAACGCGAGAATGAGCAACAAAACGGTCTGAAAAGGTTTACGCATTTTATTCATCCTTCCATCTATATAACATTTTAGTTAGCAAACACTAACCTGCGCTTCAAAAAACGGTTAGCGTCAACTAATCCAAGAGCATTATAAGGTACGCGCGCAAAATTGTCAATAGCCGCAGCAAAGTTGCGATTTTCGGGACATTATCTGCGACAGCCGTTATTCCTGCTGTTATATTGAAGCGACGTATTTTTTTAAGTTTATGGAAAATAATAATACAAGCCTAATGAAAGGAGGCGCTTCTTATGTCTCAGCTTAACCAGATGGAGCTGCAAAACCTTCGCCATCTGATCGGTGCGAATGAGACCGCCTATCAGAAGATGCAGTCTTACGCGCAGCAAGCCAGCGATCCCCAGGTGCGATCCTATTTCGAAAGGTCCGCGCAGAGCGCAATGAGCACAAAACAAAAATTACTGTCATTCCTGGGTTAAGGAGGAAAACACATGTTGCAGGAAAAAGCAATGGTCAATGACGCACTGTCGGCTGTAAAAAGCGATCTGACCTTCTACACCAGCACTATTTCGGAATGCGCGAACCAGAATCTGAGGTCAACGATTCAGCAGATTCGGAATAGCTGCGAGACCTCTCAGTATGAGCTTTTTACTATAGCACAATCCAAAGGATATTATATGCCTGCGGCACAGGCAAGCGATCCGGAGGTTCAGCAGGTAAAGTCACAGCTCCAGTAAATCATGCCCGGCTGCGTGAGAGCGGCGGGCAAGCCCGGGCTCTCACGCCGACACCGATTGCGCATTCCCCGGCGCGCGCCAAGCGCACCGCAACGAAAAGCAGCCCCTCCCGGAAATTTACCGGGAAGGGCTGCCGATTTCGGCATTTATTATGCTATGGAAAGTGACAGCATGTTTTATATTTACGGAAAGAAAAAACAGTCCGTGAAAAGCACGGTCCGCAAGGCTGCCGTATTATCCGCGGCAGGCCTGTTCTCTCTGTTTTTCCCGGTACTGCGGGCTTTGCCGGCCGCGGCGGCCGCCTATGACGCGGAGGACGTGTCCGTGCCGATCATTATGTATCACAGCGTGCTTAATCATCCCCCGCAAGCCGGTGACTACGTTGTTTCAACAAAGACGTTCAAGGAAGATATGGCGTACCTGAAGCGCAATGGGTACAGCGCCGTTTTTGTTGCGGAGCTGATCGCTTACGTCTATGACGGCACACCGCTTCCGGAAAAGCCGGTCGTGATCACGCTTGACGACGGCTTTCTGAACAACCTCACTTACGTGCTGCCAATTCTTGAAGAAACCGGCATGAAAGCGACGATTTCCGTGGTCGGAAGCTATACCGAGCGCTTCAGCAAGACCGGCGACCCAAATATCAATTATGCGTACCTGACCTGGGCCGACATTAAGGCGCTCCAGGCCTCCGGACATATTGAAATCGGCAATCATTCATACGATCTGCATGACCAGGACTTAGGCGCGCTGAAAAAAAGCGGTGAGACCGTCCGGGCATACCAGGAGCGGCTCATGGCGGACATCGGAAAGCTCCAGTCTGAGCTGGAGGCGAACACGGGAATTCTTCCAAAGGTCTTCGCCTATCCTTTCGGACTGGTGAGCGAAGAGGCGCCGGCAGCGCTTAAGGCGCTCGGATTCAAAGCGGCGCTGAACTGTTACGAAAAGGTAAACCGCATCGGAGCCGACCCGGAAGCGCTCTATCGTCTGGGCAGATTCAACCGTTCCGGCCGGCTTTCAACAGAAGCGTTCATGAACAGGCTGTTTGGATAGAACACCCGGATCCAGAGCAGGCGCCAGCGGGGACACCTGCTCGGAAGTTTCGCCAGGCTTTGCCTGTTTTCCGCCGCGGCGATTTAGCTTTGTAAATATTGCTGGTGTTTCTCAGGCTTGCACCCGACTGCGCCCTGCCATCATATCTGCAAATATCGCCGCACCGCCGACCTTAAATTCTTAATGCCTTTTATCGAAGATTCGTATCAATGCTTGGCGCTTTCATATTCATTCCGGCGTTTTTTGCTCTTAGTGCATTTTAAGGGATGAAATTCCTGAAAAAACCAAACTGAATTAAGCGTGAATTAAGCCGCTTTATCGAACTGGCGAAATACGCCCTCGATTGGCGTTGTATTGGATGAGGGGTGGTAGTATAATAAGTACATGTGCAGTGTATTTATATTTACTGAGGGGGGAGTTAAGAATGGGCTTAAAATCAACGGCAGAGATACTGCAAATCCGGGAGAAAAACGCAGGGTATCAAACATGTATTTCTATAGGCGCTAACCATATCGTCGGTTTGAGACCGGATGGCACTGTCCTTGTAACCGGAAACAATGAATACGGACAGTGCAATGTCCAGGACTGGCGTGATATTACCGCAGTTTCAGCCATAGGCTGGCATACCGTCGGATTGAAAAAAGATGGTACGGTTGTCGCAGCCGGACGCAACGATATGGGACAATGCAATATTCATAACTGGAAGGATATTGTCGCAGTATCCACAGACGGTACGCATACCGTCGGTTTGAAATCAGACGGTATGGTCATTACGGTTGGAAAAAATGAATACAATCAATGCGACACAGAAGCATGGCGGGATATTATTGCCGTGTCGACCAGTACATATCAAACGGCGGGACTGAAGGCGGACGGCACGGTCGTCGTCACAGGTCAAACCCCCGACAGCAAATGTGACACCTCAAACTGGCGTGATATAATTGCGGTTTCATGCGGAGGCGGACACATTGTCGGTTTAAAAGCGGACGGTACTGTAATTGCGGTTGGCAATAACAATAACGGTCAATGTAATTTACAGGACTGGAGGGACATTACAGCTGTGTGCGCCGAATCCTCCGGCACAACAGGTCTGAAAGCAGACGGCACGGTAATATCTGTCTATAATACGTTCTTCGGGGAGCGTAATTTCTCGGAATTTCAGGATATCGTCGCTGTGTTTTCATGTCTCAGCGCAACAATAGGTCTGAAAGCGGACGGGACGATAATGACCTGGAAGAGATATCTACCCGATTGGCAAGATATCGGTCCTATTTCCGAGGAGGAAAAAGAACGCAGGATTTTACAGAAGCAA
>JAISDV010000114.1 GCA_031264545.1 Oscillospiraceae bacterium
CGGGCTTCGACAAAAATCCCGTTAAGCTGTCGGACTTTCCCGTTTACGCCGATCCGATGGAATATGCCGGCAGGGCGGATGTGATAATAGACTTTTCCAGTCCTTCCACGCTCGACAACCTGCTTTATTACTGCACAACACGAAACCTGCCGTGCGTTTTATGCACGACAGGTTATTCGGAAGCGCAATTGGCGCAGGTCTTGTACACATCAAAGCAGCTTCCTCTATTTCGCTCAGGCAATATGTCCATGGGGATAAACCTCCTCACAGTTCTTATCAAAAAAGCCGCCGCCGTTTTGGGCGGTCGCTTCGATGTTGAAATCATTGAAAAACATCACCGAACTAAGGTAGACGCGCCGAGCGGAACGGCCCTCATGCTGGCCGACGCCGCGGCCTCCGCCCTGCCCCACGACTCGGAATACGTCTATGACCGCCATACTGCCGTGCGGAATCGGGGCCGAAACGAGCTCGGCATTTCCTCCGTCCGCGGAGGCACCATCGTCGGTGAACACGAAATCATCTTTGCGGGCCCGGATGAGGTTCTCGAATTTAAGCATACGGCCTATTCCCGGGATGTGTTTGCCAACGGGGCCATCAGCGCCGCAATATTTATGTCTAAGGTCGGCGTCCCCGGCCTGTACGACATGAATGACGTTTTGGCCGACATCCTCGAAAGGCTGTAACCGGGCTTCCCGGCACGCCGTTTTCGCGGCAGGTTCTTTGTATATTTATTACAATACGTTACAATTCTTGACAAAATAAAACACTTTTGTTATTCTTCTCTATAGTAAAGAGGGTGAGAATAATCAAAAAGCTGATGATTTTCCTGATAATCGCTTCGCTTTTCGCGACGGCGCTTCCCGCTTCCGCGCGCGCGGCTGCCGTCTCTGATTTCTCCGACGTACATACGGCGGACTGGTTTTACGGCGCCGTGCGCTTTGTAACAGAGAACGGCATGTTCAACGGAACCGATGCTTCCGCGTTTTCTCCGAACGGCACAATGACGCGCGGAATGTTCGTTACCGTCCTCGGGCGTTACGGCGGCGCGCCCTCGGTCAGCGCCGGCTATAAGATGGGAAGGCTGATCAGAAGCGACGTCAACATGCGCTCGGCGCCCTCGGTGGAAAATACCGGCATTCTCCTGTGCCTGCCGAATGCGACGATCGTCGAAGTTATCGAGCGCGTCCCGGACCAGTCGGATCCCGCTTACACCTGGTATTACGTCAGGTACAGCGGCATACTCGGCTATATACGGAGCGACCTGGTGGCGCTCACGGACAGCGGCTTCACCGACGTACCGGAAACCGCCTACTACTATTCATACGTCCAGTGGGCTTTTTCGAACGGCATCGCGGGCGCCGCGGGCGAAAACAGCTTTTCCCCCGAGCGCGCGATCACCCGTGAGGAGATCTGTTCCATGCTCGCCAATTACGCGTCCTTTAAAAATTACCAGCTCAGGCCGGCCGTCGCCGCGCAAAGCTTTACCGACATGGCCGCCGTCAGCTCCGGCTATGCCGCCGTTTCAAAGCTCCAGCAGGCAGGCGTCATAAACGGCTATACGGACGGGAGCTTCCGCCCCGCCGGGAACGCGACCAGAGCGGAGGTTTCAACTATGCTGATGCGCTTTGTCGAGGCGCTGGGTTATAAAAAGACCGTCGAGGCCTCTGTTGACGCCGCCGGAAACCACATTTTCGGAACTGAGCTTCCCCAAAAAGCCGCGGTCACAGCCGATTATTTTTCCGACGCCTGCTTCATCGGGCACTCGCTGGTCAACGGCATGCGCGCCTATTTCGACCTTTCAAACGCCGACTTTTTTGCCAAAAACGGCGCGACGGCAAAATACTTCCAGTCATACGCCGATCTCGATCTGACGACAACGCACCTTGACGACAAGGGCTATACGGTCCCGGATAAGGGCAGCCTCGAGGATGCGCTCTCCGCGAAAAACTACGGCAAGGTCTATATCATGCTCGGCGTCAATGAAATCAGCGCTTCAGCGGCCTCGGGGCAGAGCTTTTACACGAGCATGAGCGGAATCGTCGATCTTGTCAAAAGAACCCGGCCGGGCGCGAAAATATACCTGTTTTCGCTTACGCCGGTCACACAAGCCTGCTCGGAAAGCGACAAGAGCATCAACCGCGACAGTATTCTCGCTTTCAACACGGTGGTGAAACAGCTCTGCAAAGATAAATCGGTCTGCTATCTCAATGTTTTCGACCTGCTCTGCAACGCGGACGGCTTTATGGACAAGAGCGCCTGCCTGTCAGACGGCATCCATCTGCTTGCCCCCGCCTACGCGAGCATCAAGAGCTATCTGATGACGCATACCGCATAAAAAATAGTCTCTGCTTGGATTCAATGCCGCGGCAAGCTATAAAATATCGATAAATAGCTGCCGGCTGTTTCGGCGCAAGGCTTAAAGGCTTTGCACCGGAACAGCCGGCAACTCATAGGTGTCCGTCTCATTGCCGCCGGTCAGAGACCGCTCTTTTTTCGGCGCTTTATTTCCGCTTCCGGTCAATCCAATACAGCAGGTGGCTGAGGATAAGGAAAAAGACGACCAACGCAAAAATGTACAGCAGAGCGCCGGCGCCGACAACATCCCAGTCAAAAAAGAAATACGGGAAACGCACCGGACTGCCGTCAATATCGGATACCCTGTATACGAAACCAAGCAGGCCGGCAACGGTGGAAACCAGAACATAGCTTAACGGATAAATCACCACATAATATACATCGCGGTATTTGAGATGGCCGGGCCGGGTGAATAAAGCATAGTCGGCCAGGCACAGCAGCGGCACGATCAGATGTACGGTGAGGTTATTAAAGGCAAATATCTCACTGCCCGGTCCCGCGGACGGCATACTGGGCACGAGCATCACCCAGTACACAATCAAGGTCAAAAGCACATCGATCACACACACCATTTCAAGGCGCGGGACATACCCGGACAGCCCGATTCTGCCGTCACGGCGTATGCCCTGCAGCGTTTTGACAGCCAGTATACCAAA